>JBEIMN010000161.1:0-6757 GCA_040378705.1 Acidobacteriota bacterium | reverse complement strand
GCCGCCCGTCTCGACGGTGTCGCGGCATCCCCGCTAAACTCCGACCGCGTCTCCTCGACAATCTTCTTCAATGGCACACAGTACGACTACCTGCCACAGGCGCTGATGCTCGACAGTTTCCCGAGCCAGACCTCATCGCCCGGTTCGTCGATCGGCGACACGCGGATGTATGTCTACTCCCCGATCAATGACCTGCTTACAGGCACTGGCAGGTTTACCGGCAACCTGTTTTTCCTGATCTATGACGACCAGGAGAACGGTTTCTCCGGACAGTTACCGCTCAACTGCTATCTCACTTCTGACAAGCATCGCATCAGTTCGGTTCGAACCGCGCCCAATCTCAGCACGATCGTACCGTCGGGGCGGACTGGCTGGGCACGATTTCAGGCGATTGGCAGTACGACGGTCACTTCCAATGTCAACGGCGGGACGATTACCCTCGATGGTGCGCCGCTCCTTGGTGCGGTGACAACCAAGCTCTCCGCCTACAATGGAGGCCACAACCTCCGGTATCTGACCTCATTCGCGCAGGGTTACTCGCTGACCATTCCGGTCATTACCCCCGATTGTGGCCCGATCGACTTCCTTCCGATTACCCAGGGGAGTACGCTCTGAGAGCTTCAATTTATAACATTTACAAGGTTTGAGAAAAAAGTTTTAGAATTATTGAAACCTTTGTCAATGTCGAGCGTGTAACAAGCGGCGCTTCCTGTTTGCTGGTGGTCTCGGACTTCCGAGGCGATGGCAACTCCGGGAGTCGCCGCTTGAATCGGGTATGGGGGCTCCAGCCCTTTCATCTCCCGCCGCAGTTGCAGCGGATTAGTTGCAGCGGATTAATGACCGCATCGACATTATCGTGTGACAGGATCTCTCCCGCCCCAGAGGTGCCTGCCTCGATAAGGTATCCCGGAAACTTCCGGAAGTTTCTGGAAGCTTAAGGATCCCGGTGCGAAGCCGGATTACGGGCAGGATTCGATTTAACCAAATGGCCGAATATTCTTGCAGGTTGGGAACGCCGAGTGGTGAAGTGGTGCAACGGATGGTCGAGGGAATCTCCGAGCAGGAGCTGCGGAAGCGGCTGCTTCAGGAGGGATACCGGATCTTCACGATTGAGACGGCTGGTGGCGGAACTGCTTCCCCAGGCATCATGGGTTTCTTCGGGCAGCGTCAGGGTGGTCGTTCGGTCAAGATCCAGATGGACGACTTTCTGCTCTTCAACCAGCAGCTCGCCGCGCTGATTCACGCCGGGTTGCCGGTGCTGCAGTCGATCCAGATGCTGCGGCAGCGATCGCCAAACCCTAAACTTCGACTGGTGCTTGCCGATGTCGAGTCGCGGATCACCTCGGGCAGTGCACTCTCCGAGGCGCTCGCCGCCCAGGGCGAGACCTTCCCAAAGATCTACACCGCATCGATTCTCGCCGGTGAGCGCTCCGGAAACCTCGACGATGTGCTGCGCCGCTATGTCGAGTACACCAAATCGATCGCCCAACTCCGTCGCAAGATCCGCGGAGCCCTCACCTATCCGGTGATCCTGCTCTGCGCCGCCTTCATCCTGATCGGTGTTCTGACGGCCTTCGTCATCCCGCAGTTCACTTCCCTCTATGAAAATATGGGAGCTCAACTGCCGGCGATTACAACCTTCGTCGTTGCCATCTCGACCTGGATACGAGTCAACATCTTCTGGCTCGCGCCGGCGATCATCGGCACTATCTTTGGGATAAGCTCGTGGCGTCGCACCGAGAACGGACGACGGACCCTCGATCGCTGGATCCTTGGAGTTCCGATAATTGGCGAGTTGATACGGCAGATGACGACGGCGCAACTGGCGCGCAGCCTCGCCACTCTCCTTGCCGGTGGCATCACGCTCGTCGAGTCGTTCCAGATTGCGCTGGCATCGGTCACCAATCGTGAGCTGCTTCGGAACACTGAACCGGCGCTGCCGAAGATTCGTGAAGGGAAGCCATTCACAGAGAGCCTCGATGGCGCTGGCTGGGTTCCCCCCCTCGCCGTTGATATGATCGGAGTTGGCGAGCGGTCGGGCTCGCTTCGTGAAATGCTCGACGAGGTGGCCGGCTTCTACGACGCCGAGACAGAGGTCAAACTCGGCCAGTTGACCACCTTCATCGAGCCGGCAATCCTGATCACGATGGGTGGAGTGGTGATTACGATCCTGCTTGCCATCTATCTTCCACTGCTTCAGATGGTCAGCGGCGCCGCCGGCTGATCAGACATCCCGATCATGGGCAACAATGCAAAGGTGCAATGCGACAGATTCATCAGACAGCGCATCGGCAGTGGATTTTAACCAACACCGCAAATTAAGTTGGGCAGAGTAGGAAAAACGGAACACTATGGCAGCCGCAACCGAACAGATAAATCAGAACGCGGAGCGCGAGGAGGCAGAGAGACTTGCCGCCCGCTATCGCCTGAAATTCGTCAATCTGGAGAGCTTTCCGGTCGATTACGCGCTGGTCCAGTCGCTGCCGATCGACCTCATGCTGCGGAACAAATTTGTGCCGCTCCGACGGGAAAACGGTCACATCGTTATTGCCATGGCCGACCCGTCCGACCTTCTGCTGCTCGACGAGATGAAGGCCCAGCTCAAATCCGCCGTACGAGTCGAAGTCGCGACCGGAACGGCAATCGAGAATGTCCTTCGAAAGGGAGATGCTTCGCAGCGTGTCCTGCAGGAGGCGACGGAAGGCTTCAGGGCGGCGCTCGTCAAGGAGACAGACCAGGGTGAGGAGGTTCTCGATCTCGACCGCCTCTCCGGTGACTCGGAGATGTCGCCAATCATCAAGCTGGTCGATACGATCGTCTTCACTTCACTCGAAAAGCGTGCGTCCGATATTCACATGGAGACGCGCGACACGGACATGATCGTCCGTTACCGGATCGATGGGGCCCTTTATGATGCCGGCGATCCGATCGATATCAAGCATCACCAGACGATCATCTCGCGTATCAAGGTCATGTCTGAGCTCGATATCGCCGAGCGGCGCGTTCCGCAGGACGGACGCTTCCGCATGCGGATCAAGGGGCGGAAGGTCGATTTTCGGGTCTCGATCATGCCATCGGTTTATGGCGAAGATGCGGTTATACGTATTCTCGACAAGGAGCAGATCAACGACTCTTTCCGTGATCTGCGGCTCGAGGTCGTTGGGTTCGATCCGAAGCTGCTTGCCAATTTCCGACGCTTCATTATGGAGCCTTACGGGATGGTTCTCGTTACCGGCCCGACCGGTTCGGGAAAGACGACTACGCTCTATGCCGCACTCAACGAGATTCGTAATGACGAGGACAAGCTGATCACGATCGAGGATCCGGTCGAATACCAGCTGCGCGGCGTGACACAGATTCAGGTCAACGAGAAGAAGGGGCTCACCTTTGCGCGTGGACTGCGAAGCATCCTCCGACACGATCCGGACAAGATCATGGTCGGTGAGATCCGCGACAACGAGACGGCGCAGATCGCGATCAATTCAGCGCTTACCGGACACCTTGTCTTTACCACCGTCCACGCCAATAACGTCATCGATGTCATCGGACGCTTCATCAACATGGGAGTCGAGCCATACAATTTCGTCTCGGCTCTCAATTGCGTCCTCGCGCAGCGGCTCGTCCGTCTGCTCTGCCTGCACTGTCGTGAGCTTTACCAGCCGACCGATGATGAACTGCGTGAGGCGGGACTCAATCCGGAGAAGTACCGTATTCGCCAGTTCTACCGCAACGTCGGCTGTGAAGCCTGCAGCCAGACTGGCTACCGTGGTCGGACGGCGATTCACGAACTGCTCGAAGTCTCCGACACTATCCGTGAGTTGATCATCGCCCGCAAGCCCGGCTCCGAGGTTCGGCGGGTTGCGCGTGAAGAGGGGCTCGGCAGTCTTCGCGAGTCGGCGGTTCGGCTCGTTCTGGAAGGGCAGACGACGCTGCACGAAATCAATCGGGTTACGTTCGTAGAGGAGATGACCTGATGTTCGTCGCTTCACGTGTCAGCGCGCTGCTGGTCGGGACGGAACGAGTGCCGACAGTTTTTGACTGCGGGTGGAAAGGTATCGGTAACGGTGAGCAACGGGGTCAAGGCAGAGAATTATTTGAACAGGTTCTCCAATTGGCCGGCAGTTGAATGTAGAATGGGAAATTGCCGCTGGGAGGCTGTCTTTTACTACTGGCACTGGTCGCTCCCTGTGGAGCAAAAGCCGGATCTCAGCAATCCGGGATATTTGAGTGGGACATAATGCGTCTGGGTTTTAATCTGAGTTTTAATATGATGAAGATGATTGTCTGGCAGCGATTTGCCGCTTTCCTGATTGTGCTCTCACTTCTTGTGCCGGCGCCGATTCTTGCCAATAGCCGGGAAGGGAAGAAGAATTTCAGGGAAGGCCAGAAGTACGAGACACTCCGGCAATGGGATCTCGCAGCGCAGCAATATGCGCTGGCAGTCGCCGCCGAACCGAACAATCCCGAGTACAAGCTTCGCTACATTCGTTCTCTACAGCAGGCATCGCTGATGTTTGTCAGAAGTGGAGACACACTTGCCGAGCAGGGTGACTATTCCAGTGCCTATTCCGCCTATCGCCAGGCCTTCAGCTATGACCAGGGCAATGAGCTTGCCAAGCTGAAGATGGAGCGTGTGCTCGACACTCAGAAGAATCAGGCGACCGGCGGTGATACAAGTATTACCAACAAGATTGGCAACGTCTTTCCAACCAGCAATGAGATCCAGTTTGCGCGCCGTGAACGGCCGCGCGAACCCGCCCAGACGATCAGTTTCAAAGAGACCAAGTTCAAGAGCGTCGTCTCCAATCTTGGCCGCCAGCTCGACCTCAACGTCGTCTTCGATGAATCGGTCAAGGATTCACCGGTAACGATCGAGCTGAATGAAGTGACGATGGCCAAGGCGCTCGACATCATCCTGAAGATCTACAAGTACTCCTTCGAGCAGGTCGATAACCGGACGATCCTCGTTTATGCAGACAATGCGACCAATCGTCCACGGTTCGAGACGCTCATGGTCAAGACCTTCTACCTTGGCAACCTCACCTCGCAGCAGGCACGAACGGCGCTGACCGCCCTTCTGCCAGCCGGTCGCCAGATTGCCTCGCTCGACCAGCCGAACGCGCCCGGCGGCAATATGATGATCGTCAAGGCGACGGCGACCGAGCTGCAACTGGTTCAGGACATCCTGGCCAATCTCGATAAGAACAAGAATGAGGTCGTGCTCGATGTCGAAATCTACGAGGTATCACACGATTCACTCCTCCAGCTTGGCAACCAGATCGTCTCGACCGCCCTCAATGTGACCGAGACCAGGCTCGATTCGACCGGGAAGCCAGTCGACTATCCGCTCGGTTCGACCGCCTCGCTCAACAACCTCGGCGGTGTTGGAAGGGCCAATGCCGGCAAGATTGTCGGCAACTCCTTCACGCCGTTTCTGAGTGGTATCGGAACCCTGATCGGCCTGCCACCGACGCAGCTTAGCCTTTTGCAATCGCGTGGTGACGCGAAGCTGCTCAATCGGGCACAGGTTCGCGTCATCGACGGCCAGAAGAATCAGACCAAAGTCGGACGCAGTGTTCCGGTCAGACTTGGAACTACTTATGGTTTTGGCGGAGGTGGCGTCGGAACCGGTGGGCTTACCGGAGGTGGGGGCGTGAATGGCGCGATTGGTGGTGGGTTCGGTTCGACTGGTAGTGGTGGCTTTGGTTTTCCGGGAATCGACAGCATTCAGTACCGCGATGTCGGTCTGGTGATTGAGGCCAAGCCGACCGTCACCAATGCCGGCTATGTCGAGATCGAAATGAAGTTTGAGACATCAGATATCGTCTCTTCTGGATCTGATGCGACCAATCTGACCCCCTCCTTCACCCAGCGGTCACTCAACACGACGGCGCGGATCCAGGATGGGGTGACCGCAGTCGTTGCCGGCATCAATACAGAGTCTAATGGCAACAGCCGGGCCTCGATTCCGATTCTCGGGATGATTCCGATCCTTGGTCGCTTCATTACGACGCCACGCCAGGATGGGCGGCAGAGCGATCTGATCATCACCGTTACTCCGCATATCGTCCGTTCGCAGGGGATCGATAGCGACGATCATCTGGCCAAGTTTGCCGGACAGGCGCAGGCCGGTCCGACCCCGAGCGTTGAGGATGTCGTCTTCCGTGCACAGCTTGTCGAGGAGCGTGAGCGGCGAATGATCGCCCAGCAGCCACTCCAGGCTCCGCCGAATGGTCAGGGTGGGCAGGGGGCTCCGGCGCCTGTTTCCGCGCCGCCATCCACCGGCCAGCCGGTACCGGCGTCGATGACCGGTGTCGCCAATCCGGCAACGGTTCAGACTCCCAATCCGCCAATCTCGATGGCGAATCCGCGCACCCCGGCCGGGACACAGTTTCAGCCGGTCGCCAATCCCGCTCCTGCCAGGCCGAGACCGCGGGTCATCAACGATCAGGTGATCGCCAATTCCGGCATCGTTCCCAATTCTGTCTCCGCCTCCGCCTCGGGAGGTGACTCCGGAAGGTCATTCCAGCGCAACCTTCCGGCACCGGATCCAGTTGTCGTCAACCCGCTGCCAGAAACGCGCGTTCCGAACCAGTCGGCTCCGCAAGGTTCAGCGACTCCAGCCGGCAGACCGGCAGAATCAGATGGTCGGGAACTGGTTCGTGCTCCAACCGGAGGCGATGCGCAGGCGGCTCTGGGGGCGGCAGGTGGGAAGCCCGCAGGTGAGGCCGGCGCCGCTTCGGGTGAGAGTGATCAG
>JBEIMN010000160.1:0-6764 GCA_040378705.1 Acidobacteriota bacterium | reverse complement strand
GACTGACCGTCTCTCCGTTGCGGAAGCTGCCGGAGTCCGGATGATCCTGACCGTTGATCAGCCGGAAGAGCGTAGTATTACCAGCGCCATTCGGCCCGACTATTCCAACAATCCCACCCGGCGGGAGCCTGAAGGTCAGATTCTCGAAGAGTAGATTATCGCCATATGACTTGCTGACCCCTTCGGCCTCGATCACCAGGTCACCGAGGCGCGGCCCGGGTGGGATGTAGAGCTCGAGCTCCGCCGCCTTCCGGTCGACCTCCTGACTCAGCATCGACTCGTAGGCGTTGATGCGCGCCTTGCTCTTTGCCTGACGTGCCCGCGGCGCAAGGCGAATCCATTCAAGCTCACGTTCGAGCGTCTTCTGACGCTGTGTCTCGGCCTTCTCTTCCTTGCGGAGCCGTTCCTGTTTCTGATCGAGCCACGAGGAGTAGTTGCCCTTCCACGGAATTCCCTGCCCGCGGTCGAGTTCAAGAATCCAGCCGGCAACATTATCGAGAAAATAACGGTCGTGGGTGACGGCGATGACGGTGCCCGGATACTGCTGAAGATGGTGTTCGAGCCAGGCGACGGTCTCGGCATCGAGGTGATTGGTCGGCTCATCGAGCAGCAGGATCTCCGGCTGGCGAAGCAGGAGACGGCAGAGCGCGACCCGCCGCCGTTCACCTCCCGAAAGAACCCTGATCAAAGTATCCGCCGGCGGACAGCGCAGCGCGTCCATGGCCATCTCGAGCCGGCTGTCAAGATCCCACCCTCCCAGCGCTTCGAGCTTCTCCTGAACCTCACCCTGCCGGTCGAGCAGCGCTGTCATCTCGTCATCCGACATCGGCTCGGAAAACTTTCCGTTGATATCATCATACTCGCGGAGCAGGTCGACGACGGTCTGCACCCCCTCCTCGACTACCTGACGAACCGTCTTCTCCTCGTCGAGTCGCGGTTCCTGCTCGAGATAGCCGATGGCGTATCCGGGCGAGAGGACGACCTCGCCCTGGTACTCCTTGTCGAGCCCGGCGATGATGCGCAGCAGCGTACTCTTTCCGGATCCGTTCAGACCGAGCACGCCGATCTTTGCGCCATAATAGAATCCGAGGTAGATATCCTTCAGGACAGCTCGTTTCTCGTGAAATCGACTGACCCCGACCATTGAAAATATTACTTTATCTGGTGTCTGACTCATCTTGTTGGTTTACGACTCGATTTACTGCCTGTAATTTCGTGACTGGTGACCCGATTTCCATTTCAATTGCATTTCAATTGCACGGGCCCACCGGTTCAGCCAAGCCTCTTCAGCCGACTCAGGATACCGCACAACATCTCGACATCATAGCGCGTCATGCCGAGTCGCATAAAGGTGGAACGGATGCGGTGGGTCAGATTTATTTCGTTTCCGGGCAGAATGAAGTCGATCCGGCGCAGAAGATCGATCGAGAGTGAAAGGGCGCTCTCGACCGCTCCGGCGGTTGCCATTTCGGGCGCGATGACGGGCAGGGACTCGCGCAGCGGCACGCGCGTCAGCTCGTAGCAACAGATGGCGACCGCCTGTCCAAGGTTGATCGACGGGCATCCGGGAAGGGTGGGAATGCTCATCAGCAACTGGCAGTGGCTAAGATCATCCCTGACCAGCCCGTGCTTCTCCGACCCGAAGACCAGCGCCAGCCGGGCCGCCAGCTGGCCCAACTGGCCCAGTTGGCCCAACAGACGTGAATCACGCGACAGGTCGAGTGGCGTGAAGAGGCTCTGTCTCGATTCGACGCGCGTCCGATCGAGCGTCCCGACGACGAGAGTCCGATCCTCGATTGCCGCAGCAAGCGTCGGGACGACCCGTGCCCGGGCGAGCAGGTCCTCTGCGTGGACCGCCGAAGTGATCTCGTGCCAGGTTGGCGGATGCGGAGCGACGACCGTCAGATCGCTGAAGCCAAAGTTCTTCATCGCCCGCGCCACCGCGCCAATATTGTTCGGATCACGCGGCCGGACAAGTACGATCCGACAATCGTATCTGGCGTCTCCCGATTCACTGGCGGGCGTCATGCCGAGGCCACCAGTCGGAGTCGATGGCGGAATGGGGTGAATCCGGCAATCGTCAGCGGGACTGCCCCCTCGATCGGTGGCTCTGCCCCGCGCAGGTTCGCCCAGCGATGATCCGCCCGGCCAGGGCCAATCGTCCAGCTGCCCAGTCCTGTCGAACTGCCCGGGCCAGTCGGGCTGCCCGGGCCAGTCGGGCCTACTTGACCTGAATTGCCGAGCCGGTATTTCGCACTGCCACCAGCCAGAAACGTCGTCCCATTCGCGGCCACCAGCTCGCCTCCCTCGCCGGCGATCAGCTCGCCCCCCGGCCGGAACCAGAACTCGAGCGCCACCGGAACCCGGTCGGTTCCATCAATCCCGATCGAGATCTCGAAGCCACCCTCGATCGGCGTCAACCTCACCTCTGTCTTCAACTGACAGATGTGCGAACGCTGACGCCGGCTCCGATCGAGCTTCTCCCAGTTGGGCTGCGGAATTCCCTCCCCGGCTGAAAATGGCTGATAGTAGCCCGCTTCGAGATCCTGGCGCAGAACGAATGCTTCACCATCCTTCTCGATCCGGCTCCCAACAAACTGCCCCTTGCCAAAGAATGCGCCTGCCAGCCGCACCGCCTCCAACACTACTCCACCGCTCCGCGCCGAGAGAAAACGCGAACTCTTCGCGACGATTGTCGCACTCAACGAACCGCGCCTGAGCCTCACGACGTCCGACTCCCGGAAATGGCGCAGATAGTTGTCGGGAAGCGGGGCGCGAACAACCTTCTCTCCACGCAGCTCCGGCCTGAGCATCAACTCTGCCAGCTCGGAGGCGAGCGAGACCTGCTCCGGGTGCTCCTCCGATTGCCGAACTATCCGGTCGGCCATCGTTGCCATCCGCCCATCCCCGTCACGTGTCGCCATGACGCGATAATGCAGATAGTAGTTGCCCGGCCAGGCGCGGACCAGCTTGTCCTGACGGCGCGAGTAGTCTGTGACAACCTCGCCATCCATATGAATGCAGTAGAGCATCATCGTCAGATTGCGCCGCACCGGGTCGAGCAGCTCCGGCCGGCCGAGCGCCTCCGCCATCGTCAGCAACGCCCGGTTCGAGACCGGATTGTAGATTGCGTTGCTCAGCTCCGTATACTCCCCGTCGGCGTTGCAGTCGATCCCCTCTGCCAGCCAGGCCTCGATCCGCCGCAGGTAGAGCGGCTCACCAAAGAGTTTGTAACAGCCGGCCAGCGCCGAAGATGCCACCCAGCGGTGGTTCGGCGTGTGGATGCCACCCGTCGCAATTGCCCCCGCCGCCCGCCGCAGAAACTTCTCCAGCCGTGGCAGCAGGCCACGCGCCGCAGCCGTCCCGTCACGCTCCAGTAAACGGTAGAGCAGGACCAGATCGATCACCACAAACCCGGTATCGGGCGGCGAATGAAAATTGGTCGTCGGCAGATCGATCGTCCCATCCGCATGCTGCTCCCGTTCAAGCCAGCCAAGCGCAAGATCGATCCGGCGGGCCAGATCGGCACGGTGATAATGGACCGAACCCGGATGGCAGTAGAGGGCACCAAGATTCTTCAGTTCAACCGCGTTGAACGCCGCGAAGGCAAACCCGTAGGCCGGAGATATGAATCCCCCAACCCGTGCATCCTGTCCATTGGGCTCTTCGAGGACCTGCGTCTTCAGAACCCCGTCGATTCGCCGCTCGGCCTGCGCCAGCGCCAGCCGCTCCTCAGCCGACTCACTCTGCCCGGCACCAGAAGAGATGCCCAAAGAACGGCGGAGCGGCACGCCTAACGCGACTGCCGCTCCACTCGTCCGTGAAATAAAATCACGTCGCTTCATTAAATTCTGCTTCCGTTATGCACGTTTTCCAACATCGGGCGTGACGACCTGCGCCTTTTCAGTCGCCGGCACAAAGGCAACCCGCCGCTTCTGCAAGTAGGCCATCTTTCCAAGATGCGAGGCGAGCGCCGAACGGTGTCCACTCACGACATCGGAATTCGGCAGCTTACGCGACTTGACCGAGTCGACGAAGTTGCGGACGTGCAGTTTTTCGAGCGGAATTTCGTTCTTCACCACCACCGGCTCCGGCGGCGCCTGACGTCGTTCAGCCTTCGCCTGATAGGTGTAGCCGGACCGATCGATCAGCAAACGTCCTTCCGTCCCCATAAACTCGATTGCTGCCCCTCGCCCACCCGGGACGAGCGTCGCCTCGAAAGTCGCCACCCACTTGCTTGGATACTCGACCTCGAGCGTGATCGTATCCGGCGCTGTCCGCCCGTCGTTATAAGCATAGACTCCACCAGCCGCGTTCGCCGCCACCGGCAGATCCTCGCCGACAAACCAGTGGACGACGTCGATCCAGTGCGTGAAGAGATCCGTGATCTGCCCGCCACCGAAATCGAGGTAGGCACGCCAGTTGTAAAATTGATGCGCATCAAATGGCCGGAACTTGACCGGGCCAAGGAAGGCTTTCCAGTCGAGCCCAGCCGGCTGCTCGGTGAAGTTCGGCTTCCGCAGGTGATAGGAATTGCCGTGCCACCACGTGCGGACGAGCGCAATCTTGCCCAGCTTGCCGGTATCGACATACTGCCGCTTCGCTTCGGCATAATGAATGCCGCTCCGCTGCTGCAACCCTACCTGGAGAACCGTCCGGTTCGCCTTGACCGCCCGGATGATCTCGTGCCCCTCCTCAATCGCAAAGGTCAGCGGCTTTTCGACGTAGACATCCTTGCCAGCATTGCAGGCGTCGACCGACATCTGCTTATGCCACTGGTCGGGCGTCGCAATCAGCACCGCATCGACATCCTTTGAGGCGAGCAGCGCACGATAGTCGGTGTAGGTCTTCGCCTTCCCTTCCGTCGCCTTGACGGCATTGGCAATCGCCTTGTCATAGCAGTCACAGACCGCCGTCACGTCGACATCCGGCTCCTTCAGAAACCAGCTCATGACATCGGAACCACGATTGCCCGTTCCGATCACTCCAAGCCGGAGGCGATCATTTGCCCCCGAAACACGATTCCAGCTGGCGGCGGTCATCGCCATTCCCGCCGCGCCAGTCCTGATAAATTTTCGTCGTGAATTGTCTTCTGCCATCAGTTTGTCCTCTCCGATCATTGCTCAAACATTGTGAAGTGTAAGCCTGTTTCCTTCAGGCAATCAGCTTTGTCACAAGCTTTCCGTGAACATCGGTCAACCTGAAATCACGCCCCTGGTAGCGATAGGTCAATCGTGTATGCTCAACTCCCATCAGGTGGAGGATTGTCGCGTGCAGGTCGTGAACATCGACCGGATCCTCGACTACATTGTAGCCAAGGTCGTCTGTCTGGCCGATCGAAGTGCCGGGTCGAATCCCGCCACCGGCGAGCCAGCAGGTGAAGGCCCGCGGATGATGGTCGCGCCCGAGCAGCTTCGACCCGTTGCGCGCCTCGTTGACCGGCGTTCGGCCAAACTCGCCTCCCCAGACGACCAGGGTGTCATCCAGCATCCCACGCTGCTTCAGATCGGTCAGCAACGCCCCGATCGGACGATCCGTTTCGCGGCAGAGGCGCGGCAGCTTGGTCGGAATATCGACCCCGACCCCGTTTCCATGCATGTCCCAGCCCCAATGGTAGAGCTGGACGAAACGAACGCCTCGCTCGACCAGCCGCCGCGCGAGCAGGCAGTTGTTGGCAAACGATGATTGCCCCGGCCGCGTTCCATAAGCTTCGTGGACCGCGGCCGGCTCATCGGCAATATTTGTCAGCTCGGGAACACTCGTCTGCATGCGGTAGGCCATCTCATACGCGGCAATCCGTGTGTCGATCTCCGGATCACCAATCACCCCGCGGTTGATCGTGTTCAGGTCCCGCAATGCGTCGAGCGATTGCCGCCGGATATCGGCGCTGATCCCGTCCGGATTGTTGACAAAGAGAACCGGCTCCCCCTTCGAACGAAACTCGACCCCCTGATGAACCGTCGGCAGAAAACCGCTTCCCCAGCAACTCTTCCCGCCATCAGGATTATTTTCACCCGAAAGCAGGACGACGAATGTCGGAAGATCACGGTTCTCACTCCCGATCCCGTAACTGAGCCACGCCCCCATGCTTGGCCGACCGACAATCTGGTGGCCGGTATTCATCATGATCTGCGCCGGCGCATGGTTGAACTGCGTCGTCTTCATCGACCGGATGATCGCAATGTCGTCGGCATGCTTCGCCAGCCCCGGCAGCAGGTTGCTCATCATCTGGCCTGACTGCCCATACCGGTCGAACTGAAATGGCGAACCGAGCAACTGCGGCGTCCCCTTGATGAAGGCGAAACGCTCTCCGCGGATGAACTCCTCCGGAATCGGCTGCCCGTCAAATTTGTTGAGCGCCGGCTTGTAATCGAACAGATCGAGTTGCGATGGTCCGCCGGCCATGAACAGGTAGATGACGCGCTTCGCCTTCGCCACAAGCGGAGCGGCGAGTGGATGCTCGTTGACCAGCGTCGAGAGCGCCATCGCCCCGAGCCCCATCCCCGCCTGCTGAAAGAAATGGCGGCGCGTATTATCCCTGACTCTCTCCTGCTTCTCCTGCATTACATCTCCAATGAGGGGGAGCGGGGCCAACACACACGACCCCGCTCCCGTGAGCTTGCCTGGAACGAACGCACAGCTTAGAGCGGACGCACCCAGATGTTGCGGAACCGTACCGGATCTCCGTGATCCTGCAACTTCAATCCCGCCTTCGGCCCGTGCGCAATGTAGTACGGTGAACGATCGTGCCACGTATTCCCGTG
>JBEIMN010000159.1:0-6783 GCA_040378705.1 Acidobacteriota bacterium | reverse complement strand
GCGCGGATCTCCGGGCGCGGCTTGCTGAGTTGCTGATCAGGACGGAGCCGGAGCGGGCGCTTGAACAGTATCTGGCGGCGGCGAAGCTTGAACCGGGACGGGTCTCGCATCGGATCGGTGTTGGCGGAGCGCTCGTTCGTTTGCGGAGAATGGCTGAGGCCGTTGCTGTTCTTCGCACTGCTTTGGCGATGAATCCTGCGGATGATGTCGCCTACTATGCACATACAAATCTCGGGACGGCACTCTATGAAATGAACGATTTTGGAGGAGCAGTTCCGGAGTTTAGCTGGATTCTTGCGCACCAGCAGGATGAGAAGCGCGTTCCGATCACCCTCTACTTTCTTGCGATCTGCTTTGATCGGCTGGGTGAGTATGACCAGGCGTTGAAGGTTTATCAGCAGTTTCTGGAGAAAGCGACCAATGTCAATCAGCTTGAGATCGACAAGGTCAGGTTGCGATTACCGATACTTCAGAAGCAGATCAGAGATGGAAAGGGGAAGCGCAAGAAATGAGACGATTCAATGCGGCTTGGATTACCGGGATGATAGTTGTCGCGAGCCTCGTCACCGGTCTGATCTGCGCGCCACCGCGACGAGCGGCTTTCGCCGGGCAGGGGAAGCGGGATCACCTGACTGAGCAGGAGGTCGATCAGGTGCGGACGAATCAGGAGATCGAGTTGCGGGTGGACGTCTTCATGAAAGCGGCCGACCGTCGTTTACTGGTTCTTACCAACCCGCAGGCAGTACAAAAAAAGAAGGAAGAGGAGATCTGGGGGCCGCTACCCAAAGGGACACGGATTGAACTCCTGCAGGATTATCGGCGGATTCTCGAGGAGTTGGAGGAGAAGATGGACGATTCTCTCAACCGTGACAGCCGGAACCCGATGCTCGAGAAGGCGTTCAAAAAGATGAAGGAGTCTGTCGGCAGACAAATACTGCAGTTGCGAGTGCTCGGTCCGCAATTAACGGATCTCGCGGAACAGCGTTCGTTGAAGGCGGCGATTGATGAGGCGGAGGTTATCGTCAAGGCCAATTTTTCATCACCGGATTGATGGAGATGGCTTGTTATCGGTAAGCAGACTGCCCCGGGAAGGTTCTTCAAAAGAATGAATCTCCCCGGGGCAATTTATGTCGACAGATTATCGTAAACCGGACTGACAGGCAGTAAGGCGGTCAGTCCGATTTTTTTGTCGCCTGGCCAATAGCCCCACCCGGATGCCACGAATGATATTGCGAGCGGTCGATCTTTTTACGGACTTGAAGTTCGACACTGAGAGCGGCGAGGACGTAGATTTCGGCCATAATGCTTGCGCGCGGTTCAAGCTTGAGTGGACTGCCCTCGCGTTCGACGCCGGCAAAAAGAAATGAGTCTGAGTTTTGAGCGAGCCAGGATCCGTCACGTCCGGCAACGCCGATGATCAACGCCCCATTATTTCGGAGTGTGGTGACCGCTGATTTGAGTTCGGGTGTCTCGCCGCTGTTGGAGACGGCAATGACCACATCGCCGGGCCGGACCTGGCCGGCACTGCCGTGAACACACTCTGTCGCGTCAAGAAAATAGGCCGGGGTTCCGATACTTGAGAGAAGGGCGGCGATGTATCCGGAGACATACGAAGGTTTGCCGATGCCGGTCACGTGGAGCCTCGCACCACGCGATTCGGCGCTGACGATCAGATCGGCTGTCGCCTGAAAGTAGACTGCGCCACCAATTCGCTGGTAGAGTTTATCGATCTCCTCGCGTGCCGTAACGAGAAATGTCTCGACCGCACTGTCGGATGATGAATCGGAGGCGGCGGCGCCGGAAGCAGTGACTGTTTTCGCGGGGGACGAGCGGGCTGGAATGATCGACCGGGCATCGGGATCAAGTTCGAGCACGCGTGCGAGGCTTGTCTCGCCGGGCGTGGCGCCACTGATTTCACAGCAGGCTGCACCACAGGCGTTGGCGAGTTTCAGCGTCTCTGGCCAGGCGAGTCCGAAGTGAAGGCCGGCAAGCATCCCGCCAAAGAAGGCGTCACCCGCACCGGTCGTATCGCTGGCCGCAAGTGGGGTTGCGGGAATGCGGTCGTTCAGATCATCGGAGGCGATGGCGCAGCCGTTCTCACCATCTGTGATGACCACGGCGCGGGATCCATATCGGGCGCGGATGATCTGCGCCGCTTTAAGGGCATCGGTCTCTCCGGTCATTTCGGTCACGGCTGCCTTTGATGGCTTGAGGTAGTCTGCAAGGTGTAACGCACGTTCGAACTCTTCGCTGCTCCCAAGGCTGCTGATTGCGTCACGGCGTGGGATATCGACGTCGAGTGCCGTGATCACATTTGACTCGCGCGCGATCTCGAGAACCGCAATGACCGCGTCGAGCGGGAGTTGCGAAATTTCTGTCGAGACCATTCGCGCGCCCCTGATATAGTCTCCGTGCTGCTCGCGTATATAGTCAGCAGTCGTTTCACTTGTTGCCGCCGGGCTCATGTAGATTGCACGCCCACCCTCCGGATCGACGAAGATGTGGGCAAATGATGAGGCATGCCCGTCGAGTGTGATCTGTTTATCGAGATGGTAGCGATCCATTCCATCCCGCAGGAATCGACCATGGTCGTCGTCAGCCTGACGGCCAAAGATCCCGACCCGCAGGCCGAGCAGGCTCGCCCAGGAGAGGTGATTGAGCGCAACCCCGCCAACCAGTCTCCTGACCGCTTCTCCGGAGGGATATCGCTGCAGCGATATCTTCTCCTCACTTCCGATGATCCGTGGTGTACGATAGATCATATCGACAACCATTGACCCGATTCCTACCAGATCGAAACGCTTTTCCATAACTCCTCGTAACTTTTCAGATAAATGACAGGTTGTGAATAATTGCAGCTCAGAGTATCTGCTCAGCCATTCGATTTAGATCGATGCTCGTTGCGAAATGTCTCCAGCAACACCGCGACCTGTCGCGCCGGCAGGATCTTTAGGAGCTCAGCCAGTGGGAGATGCCGCGTGGACTATAAGTTATCAATAATGACATTGGTCATGGCGGTTGTCCGTGCGGAACCGCCAAGGTCAGGGGTGAGCGTTCGACCCTCCCTGATGACGACGGTTACCGCGTCCCGAATCCTGGCTGCGGCAGATGTCTCGCCAAGATAGTCGAGCATCATTGCTCCGGAAAGGATAAGCGCAACCGGATTGGCACGGTTCTGACCGACGAGATCCGACGCGGTGCCATGCGCGGCCTCGAATATACCAATGTTGTCTCCGAAACTGGCCCCCGGGGCAATCCCAATACTGCCGACAAGTCCGGCGCAGAGATCCGAGATGATGTCACCATACTGGTTGGACATCAGCAGCAGATCCCACTGCTCCGGGTGGGTGACAAGATTATAGGCGCAGGAATCGACCTCGGCGTCTCCAAATTCGAGGTCTGAGTACCTGGTGGCGATTTCGGCGACAGTGCGCAGAAAGAGACCGTCGGTCAGCTGCAGGTCGTTGGCCTTGTGAATGGCGGAGACACGCCGGCGTCGGTTGCGTCGCGCGTATTCAAAGGCGAACTCCGCGACGCGTGCCGAGGCGCCACGAGTAGTGATCTTGATCGCCTCAGCGGCATCGGCTCCAACGCGGTGTTCATAGCCGCCGTATACATCCTCAGTCAGCTCGCGGATGATCACGACATCGAGATTGGAGACCGGAGCACTGATGCCGGGCATCCATCTGACCGGTCGAACGTTGACGAAGGCTCCAAGTTCAAGCCGAAGCGCGGTATTGACGTTCGAATAGAGTCGCTGTGTCTGATCGTCGTAATTGACGACGACCTTGCGCCCCAGCTTTTTTATTAGCAGCGGCCCCTTGAGAAGCGCTCCGGTCGATCTGATACGGGAGAGGCTCCGGGCCGGTAATGGATCTCCGCACGCCTCCTCCGCTTTGTCTCCAATCGGAACCTCGATCCAGTTGCACCTGACTCCGGTTGCGTCGATGACACGAATGGTCGCATCGACGACCTCCGGTCCGATCCCGTCACCGCGAATGACTGAGATGTTATGCAATGAACGGCTCCACTCCCGGGCCAGGTGCCCCCCCCCGATGGGGTGGGGTCTGGCTACTTCTTTTTCGCTGTCGGCTGCGGCTGTAAGGCCTGCTGGATCGCCGCTTCGGCGAGCGGCGCCATTATCTTGTATCCTTCGGCATTCGGATGCAGCCCATCGTTAGCCAGCTCCGCCTTCAGCCATCCCTTATCGTCGACCATCCGGCTGAAGTAGTCGAGATAGATGTGGCCATTGGCCCGGCAATACTCTTTGAGCCAGTCGTTAAGTTTCAGGATCAGCTCGGGTGCGCGCCGGTCAGACATCTTTCGTGGACCGTAATCATGAACGGGCAGAACCGATGAGAAGATGACCCTGATTCCATTCACCTTCGCCAGCTCGGCGATCGAGGCATAGTTCTGCTCGATCATTTCCGGGGTCATCGGGCCGGTATTTCCGGCAATATCATTGGTTCCGGCAAGGATGATCAGCACTTTAGGGTTGAGGGCGATGACATCGGGGCGGAGGCGAACCAGCATCTGCGGCGTGGTCTGGCCGCTTATTCCGCGGTTGATGTAGGGTTTGAGCGGGAAATATTCGGCCAGCTTCCAACTGTCGGTGATCGAGTCGCCGTAGAATACGACACGGCCCTCACCCTTCTCCGGTGGCGGAACCTTGCCGTTCGCATCACGATAACGCCCAAGCTGCGGCCAATCGAGCAGTCGTCGTTGGGCCTGGTCGGCCCGTTGACGGAGAGCCTCCGGGGTCTCTGTGGCTGGAGTCGCCGGCGCCTGCGCGCCTGCAGTGGTTGCAAGAAAGGTAATCAATACGAAAAACAGGTAGTGTTTGGTCATCTCATCATTCCCGGATCGATCGGTTATTTGGTGAACCGTCAGTCTGTCCCATTTAAAACCCATTTGGCATAACCAGCTGGCAAAACAATCTGGCAAAACCATTTGGCAAATGGTGGCGGTATTTGGGTCACGGTTAGTACGGCAGGCAGAAATTAGCATGATTGATGAAGAATGGCGAGTCTGATTTCGACCGGTTAGCAGTGTAGTGACCGCAGCCGGGAAATTGTTTTATCGCGAGTGCGCGATACCGTATTTGATTCTCGATCCATTGTCCTGACTCGCTGGCTATGATAGAAACCAGCATCGCCAGACTTTTTTCTTCGGCAAAATTTTCAGGGATCGGCCCGGTAGTCGGTACAGTCCGGAAAATGGGGGCGGTAAAGAGAGCGGATGACTGTAACGTCCTGAGGCCTTCGATCTCCGAATGAACCGGGGTGGAAGACTATTTTCGGATCACAATTCAAGGATCTCGAACCTATCAAAAGGGGCCAATTATGATGATTGGGATGAATGGGATGACTGGAATCAGGATGACCCTGCTCCTCTGTCTCGGTGTATTACTGCTGAGCGGATGCGGAGCAGATCGACAAATGAGAGGAAAAGCATCAATGAAGAAGGAATCTTTTGGTCAGCTGCCGGATGGAACAGCGGTCGACCTCTACACCATGACCAATGCCAATGGGATCGAGGCGCGGATCATGACCTATGGCGGGATCATCGTCTCTTTGAGGACGCCGGATCGTGCCGGTAATCTCGGTGACATTACGCACGGTTACGATACGCTCGGCGGGTATCTGGAGAAGAATCCATTCTTCGGCAGTCTGGTCGGGCGGTATGGCAACCGGATTGGTCAGGGGAAATTTTCACTCAACGGGGTAACCTACGAACTGGCACAGAATAATGGACAAAACCACCTCCACGGTGGGCGGGTCGGTTTCGACAAGAAGGTCTGGAAGGTAGAGCGGGCTGAAGGCGCTGGTACTGATGGTGTTTCACTCGTGCTGGGCTACGTTAGCGCCGATGGAGAAGAGAACTACCCTGGCAATCTCGCGGTCAGGGTCACATATACCCTGACCGATGCGAATGCGCTGCGCATCGACTATCACGCGACGACCGACAAGGATACGATCGTCAATCTGACCAATCACGCCTATTTCAACCTTGCCGGGAAGGGCACGATCGCCGATCACGAGCTGACGCTCAATGCAGATCGGTTCACGCCGGTTGATGCGGAGCTGATTCCGACGGGTGAGCTTCGTTCCGTCAGGCAGACTCCCTTCGATTTCATCGAAGCCCACCGGATTGGTGAGCGAATCGACGCGACCGATGAGCAGATCAGCTTTGGAAAGGGGTACGATCACAATTTCGTGCTCAGCAAGCCAGCGGGCAGCCTTGGGCTCGCGGCACGCGCCCATGACCCGCTAAGCGGGCGTGTCCTCGAGGTCGATACGACAGAGCCGGGCGTCCAGTTCTATACTGGAAATTTTCTGGATGGGAGTATTACCGGAAAGGGCGGTCGCGTCTATGAAAAAAGGTCGGGATTCTGCCTCGAGACCCAGCACTTTCCTGACTCGCCAAATAAACCACAATTCCCGACGACAGTGTTGAAGAAGGGTGAGGAGTACAATACGACGACCATCTTCAAATTCTCGGTGAAGTGATCGTGCTTCAATACCGGCCCGGGCAGCCGGTGATCCTGAACTCGTTCAGGATCACCAGCTGCCCAGGCCGTTATTGGAACACGAAATCCCGGCGGTATTCACGGCACATCCGGTGTGAAGGGACGGCTTTTCCAGGATTACAAAGGCCGAGCGGATTGAAGACCTGCTTGACGGCGAGCATTGTTTCGAGCGAGGCATCGTCGAAGATCATCGACATATATTGGATCTTGTCGGCTCCAACACCGTGTTCACCGGTGATCGAGCCGCCGGCATC
>JBEIMN010000158.1:0-6837 GCA_040378705.1 Acidobacteriota bacterium | reverse complement strand
GACCTCGTTGATGATCCCCTGCAAACGCTCCTCGAACATTCCGCGAAGCATCGTCCCGGCGACGATGCCGGCCATCTGCAACTGGACAATATGAGCGTTGCGCAGCCGTGCCGGAACCTTCTCCGGCTCGAGCTCGATCAGCCGCGCGAGACCCTCGACGACCGCCGTCTTGCCAACCCCCGGCTCTCCGACGAGCATCGGTGAATTGGCGCGCTCACGGTGGCAGAGAATCTCGATCATCTGCTGGATCTCGGACTCACGCCCGATCGTTGGCGGCAACTTATCCTGTCGCGCCAGCTTGTTGAGCGAAACGCCAAAATGCTTCAGATATGGAGGAAGCTCGTACTTCTTGCGGAGCACCTCTGTCTGCTCCTCTCGTGAACGAATCCGCTGGACGATATTCTCTGTCGCCAGCAACGGATCGACTCCGAGCCGCCGCAGGATCTCAGCCGGTATCCCGTTCGGGTCCGAAAAGAGGGAGACGAACAGATCGTATGACTCGATCTGCTGGCGCGAATTCTGTCGGGCACGCTTCAGTGCGCGGTTGAAGAGCTCGCGCGTCGTGTCCGCGATATACATCTTTTTGCCGACATACTGGCGACTCTTGGCAAGCTCCTGCTCGAGCAGATGCCCGACGGCCTTTGAATCGACCCCGATTGAAAGCATCGACTCGTGATAGAGCGAGCTCTCAATCTCACTCAACGCCGTGAAAATATGCTCGACCGACAGGAAATTGTGATCCCTGCCCTTCGATACCTCGATCGCACGATAGATCACCTTCTGTCCCGATTCAGAGAACTTGTCGGTCATTGGGCCTAAATCAAACACAGCTTCTACCCCACTCCAGAGCGATACCCGCCGGCTTGCACCCCCAGGCATCGATGATTAATTCGGCAGCGTTTCAGTTCAGCAGGCTTGTATGCACTAAAAAAGAGATACTCGCCTGCTAATTAGCGACACAATAAGTCTACGCGACCAATAGTGTTGTCGATGTCACGTTTCTAAAAAGGTTACTTTTCACAAAAGAAAAAGATCATCCGGATCAGAAGCCCGGTGCGCACTGACTTATTCTATTCGACCGATGGTAACTGAAAAGCTTGTGGAATGCCCTCGACACCCCACAAGCCATTCATCTTATCAGCCCATTGAGCATATTCAGCCACCTGAGCCACCGGACTGATTCGGCATCAACCTACATTCCCATCTCGCCACCCGGCATCTGCGGAGCAGAATTCAGCTCCGGGAGGTCGGCGATGGCAGCATCGGTGGTCAGCAGGAGGCCGGAGATCGAAGCCGCGTTCTGAAGCGCGGTCCGGACAACCTTGGCCGGATCGATGATCCCGGAAAGGATCATGTCCTCGGTCTTGCGGGTTGCGGCGTTGTATCCGACCGTCTTCTTCTCACGACGGAGCATACCAACGATGAGGCTGCCATCCTGGCCGGCATTCTCGGCAATGCGGCGCATGGGCTCTTCCATGGCGCGGCGGAGAATGTCGAGACCGGTCTTCTCGTCACCGGTCGCTTCGAGCGCCTCGACCGCCTTCGCGGCACGAAGCAGCGCGACACCGCCACCCGGGACGATTCCCTCCTGGGCAGCCGCCTTGGTCGCGTTGAGGGCATCCTCGACGCGCATCTTCTTCTCCTTCATCTCGGACTCTGTCGTCGCGCCGATCTTGATCACGGCGACTCCGCCGGCGAGCTTGGCAAGCCGCTCCTGCAGCTTCTCACGATCGTAATCCGAGGTCGTCGATTCGATCTGGGCACGGATGGCGCTGATGCGTCCCTGCAGTTCATTCTTGCGCCCGTTGCCTTCGATGATCGTCGTGTTGTCCTTGTCGATGATCACCTTCTTCGCCCGGCCAAGATCTTCGAGGGTGACATTCTCGAGCTTGATGCCGAGATCCTCTGTGATCAGGCGTCCGCCGGTGAGGATTGCGATATCCTCGAGCATCGCCTTGCGACGATCCCCAAAGGCCGGAGCCTTGACGGTTGCCACCTTCAGCGCACCGCGCAGCTTGTTGACGACGAGCGTCGAGAGCGCTTCGGCCTCGACATCCTCGGCGATGATGAGCAGACTATGACCGTTCTGGACGACCTGCTGCAGAATCGGAAAGAGCTCGTGCATGGATGAGATCTTCTTCTCGCAGAGCAGGATCACCGGCTCTTCGAGAACAGCCTCCATCTTGCCCTGATCGGTGACGAAGTAGGGGGAGATGTAGCCGCGATCGAACTGCATCCCTTCGACGATATCGAGGCTCGTCTCGATCGACTTCGCCTCTTCGACCGTGACGACACCGTCGCGACCAACCTGCTCCATCGCCTCTGCGATCAGCTCACCAATCTGGCGGTCACCATTCGCGGCGACGGTTCCGACACTCGCCAGCTCAGACTTTTCGCGAACCTTCTTTGACAGCGAAGCGATCTCGGCAACCGCCGCAATGACCCCACGGTCGATTCCGCGCTTGATGTGCATCGGATTGGCGCCGGCCGTGACATTCTTGAGCCCCTCACGGAAGATTGCCTGCGCAAGCACCGTCGCCGTCGTCGTGCCATCTCCGGCCTGATCGTTGGTTCGTGACGCGACCTCGCGAACCATCTGCGCACCCATATTCTGGAAATGATCCTTGAGATCGATCTCCTTGGCCACCGTCACCCCGTCCTTGGTGACGAGTGGGGAACCGAACTTCTTGTCGATAACCACATTGCGACCGCGCGGACCAAGCGTTACCCGCACTGTATTCGCGAGGATGTTGACCCCTTCGAGCATGGCGCGGCGGGCGTCCTCTTTGAACCTCAATTCCTTAGCCACTGTCTGTTCTCCTTAATTTTGTTGGAAGTTTTGAAAAACGTTAAAAATGGTCCGTTGCGAACCCTGATAATTTTTAGCTAATCCTGGCCCGACCAGATCTTCTCACTGCGCTCACCGGATGTCGGCAGCGACAATCGGCGCTGCCAGTTGCTGCCCCGATACTCGATGCGCCCCATCGGTGATTGACCAATTGTGATCACAATTGTACTCAACTGGCCTTGCCGACCCTGACACGAGCCGGGCGGATCAATCGCTCGCCGAACCTGTAGCCGGCCTGATACTCCTGGATGACCCTGTTATCGAGATCGGGGGTGACGGCGACGATCTCGACCGCCTCGTGCAGTTCGGGATTGAACGGCTCGCCCTCACTCTGGATGCGGACAAGTCCAAGCGATTGCATCTTTGAATCGAAGAGCTGGGCGGTCGCCCGGACACCCTCGAAGAGCGCGTCGAAGTCGACCTCGCGCTTTTCACCATTGCTGGCGGCGGCGATCGCCCGCCTCAGATTGTCGAGCGTGTCGAGAAGGCCGGCGACCAGGTCACCGCGCGCCGTCTCGAGCCGTTGCTCGAAATTACGCTGGAGCCGTGCCCGCTGCTCGTCGGTCTCGGCACGAAGCTGGGCCTGGGAAGAGCGGAAACGCTCCGCGAAATCACGGACCTGGCGCTCCGCCTCGGTCAGCTTCTCATCCGATTCCCTGAGCTTTGCGCTAAGCTCTGCGACCAGCTCGATGGTTGGCGCCCCCGGATTGCCAGTACGATCTGGCTGGCCGGTATGATCTGGCTGGCCGGTAGATTCACTGCCGATTTCAATGTCGGGTCCGTCGGCACCATTGCCGCCCCGCCGATCATTGATCGTAATCGGAATCTCCCTTCCACCCTCGACATTACCGAACGATTCGATATCGATATTCTCCTGCTCGACCGAACTATCTGATTTGGAGCTCATGTCTCGTCGACTACCTTTCGGAACTCAGAACTTTTTTCGAATCAGTGCTGGCCTTCGGGCCAGGCGGGACCATAAAGCCGATCCAGCTCATCTGGAACTAAACCAATCTGGATTTATGCCGGCCTTTGGCCCGGCTTTAACCCAAATTGACTATGGCTTGATTAGGCACTGATCCGCAAATTTTACCAAACTGCAAAAATATCATTGCGCCGGAGTGATTGCAACGCACTCCACGGTTCAAGGCCGGTCAGCCGGAAATGACCGGCTGACTGGTCCTGAATCTCATGACCCCGCTATCAATCTCTCCCTCGACCGTAACAGTATCGCCGGGAAGAATATCCCCGTTGAGTAACCTGAGTGCGAGCGGGTTCTGAATGAGGGTCTGAATCGCGCGCCGCAACGGGCGTGCGCCATAGACCGGGTCATAGCCCTCGCGGGCGATCAGCTCCTCTGCCGACGGATCGAGAATCAGCTGCACCTTCCGCTCTTCGAGATTGAGGCGGAGTGCCTCGAGCTGAATCTTGATGATGCGCCGAATCTGTTCGAGTCCAAGCTGCCGGAAAATAATTATGTCATCGATCCGGTTGAGAAACTCCGGCTTGAAGGCCTCGCGCAGACGGTTCATGACCTGGTTGCGAATCGATTTCTCGTCCTGTTCGCGCTCGAGAATTTCACGTGATCCAAGATTGGAGGTCATGATAATGACCGAATTTCTGAAATCGACGGTCCGGCCCTTGCCATCGGTCAGGCGACCATCGTCAAGAATCTGGAGCAGGATATTGAAGACGTCGGGGTGCGCCTTCTCGATCTCGTCGAAAAGGACGACCGCATAAGGGCGACGCCGGACAGCCTCCGTCAGATAGCCGCCCTCTTCATATCCAACATAGCCCGGGGGTGCGCCGATCAATCGGGCAACGGAATGCTTCTCCATGAACTCCGACATATCGAGCCTGACCATGGCGTGCTGATCATCGAAGAGGAACTCTGCGAGCGCGCGGGCGGTCTCAGTCTTGCCGACACCGGTTGGGCCAAGAAAGATGAACGAGCCGATCGGGCGGTTCGGGTCCTGCAGTCCGGCGCGTGCGCGGCGAACGGCGTTGGCGACGACGCCAAGCGCCTCGTCCTGGCCAATGACACGCCGGCCAAGGGTCTCCTCCATCCGGACAAGTTTCTGCATCTCGCCCTCGAGCATCCGTGCGACCGGAACCCCGGTCCATTTGGCGACGACCTCGGCGATATCCTCCTCGGTCACCTCCTCCTTGAGGGTTCGGCCTGACTTCTGAAGCTGCTCGAGCTGGTGCCCGTCGGCTTCAAGCTGCTTCTGAACCTCCGTGATGCGGCCATAACGAATCTCTGCCACCCGGCCATAATCCCCTGCCCGCTCAAACTGTTCAGCCTGGACACGGAGCTGCTCGACCTGCTCCTTGGCGCCGCGAATCCGCTCAATGACCTCCTTCTCCGCCTGCCAGCGCGCCTTCATCGCGCCCGACTTCTCGCGCAGTTCGGCGATTTCGCGCTCGACCGCCGAGAGCCGTTCACGGGAGAGGGTGTCCTCCTCGCGCAGCAACGCCTGACGCTCGATCTCCCGCTGGATTATCTCCCGTTCGACCTCGTCGATCTCGGTCGGCAGAGAGTCGATCTCGATCCGCAGCTTCGAGGCAGACTCGTCGATCAGGTCGATCGCCTTGTCGGGCAGAAACCGCGCAGTAATATAGCGGTTGGAGAGTGTCGCCGCGGCAACGATCGCCGAATCCTTGATCCGCACACCGTGGTGGGTCTCGTACTTGTCCTTGAGCCCGCGCAGAATGGCGATTGTATCCTCGACTGTCGGCTCGCCAACGTAGACCTGCTGAAATCGCCGTTCGAGCGCCTTGTCCTTCTCGATATACTTCTGATATTCGTTGAGGGTCGTCGCTCCGACACAGCGCAACTCACCGCGCGCGAGCGCCGGCTTGAGCATGTTCGAGGCATCGACTGCCCCCTCGCTGCCACCCGCGCCGACCAGCGTGTGGAGCTCATCGATAAAGACGATGATCTGCCCCTCCGCCTTCTCGATCTCGCGCAGCACCGCTTTCAATCGCTCCTCAAATTCACCGCGATACTTTGCCCCGGCAAGCATCGCCCCGAGATCAAGACCGACCAGCCGCTTGTTTCGCAGTGTCTCCGGCACATCGCCCGAGATTATCCGCTGGGCCAGCCCCTCGACGATCGCCGTCTTTCCGACTCCCGGCTCACCAATCAGAACCGGATTGTTCTTCGTTCGCCGGGAGAGAACCTGGATCGTCCGTCTGATCTCATCATCACGCCCAATCACCGGATCGAGCTTACCCTCGCGTGCCAGCTCCGTCAGATCCCGCGAATACTTCGAGAGCGCCTGATAGCTCTCCTCTGCGTTCTGCGTTGTGACGCGTCCGCCGGCGCGCATTCCCGCAATCACCTTCAGCAGAACCTCGCGACTGATCGAGTGCTGCCGCATTATCCGGCCCGCCTCGCCCTTCCGGTCCTCGACAATCCCGAGCAGCAGATGCTCCGACGAGACATACTCATCCTTAAGCCCGTCCGCCTCCTTCTGTGCACGCTGAAAGACCTCAGTCAGACGCGGCCCATAATACCGCTGCGTCGTTCCGCTCACCTGCGGAAACTTTCCAAGCGCCGCCTCCGTCTCACCAAGAATTACATCAGCGTTCGCCCCGGCCTTGCCCAGCATTGGTCGTGCAACCCCCTCCGGCTGCTCGAGCAGTGCGACCAGCAGATGCTCGGCCTCGACATTCTGGTGACTCCGCGTCTCGGCCATTCCCACCGCAGACTCGATCGCTTCCTGTGACCGCACCGTGAATTTGTCCAGTCTCATAAATCCTCCGCTCTTCCGATCGCACACTCACCGCCCGACTACTCCCCAGTATCCCAATCCTCCGGAATCCCGGCGCGTGGTCGGCTCACATCCCGATCTTACACCACTCTCAGAACAAAAGGGCCCCGGCCGTTGACCGTCCGGAGCCCGACCGCGGTTATTAAAGCTACCCGGACCTCTCAGCTTGTTATGCCAGATTCCGTTCTAACTGAAACCTCGATCTGCCGTGGG
>JBEIMN010000157.1:0-6886 GCA_040378705.1 Acidobacteriota bacterium | reverse complement strand
GACCCCTATGTGCCAATATCCATTGAGACACTTTGCCCAGATAGTTTAACGTAATCGGCAAACTGTCCCACCCGAAGGACTGATGGTGTCAGATACTGGGGGCGCAGGTCTGAGAACCCTCGCCCCCGGTATCCTGACTCCATTCTGGCGTGGTGGACGATAACCAGTTTTCACGAGGGTGAAACGATTCATCCAAACCTGCGTTTGTCTAAAGTGCTGATGCTTCTGATTACTCACCTGCCAGCCACTCTCTGAACCACCACCATATCCCGCTCGATGATCTTCCTGAACGATTCACTGGTGACAGCCCAATCGGCAACATCCACCTTCCACGGCAGGTCAGATTCGGAAAAGTCATGACTCAGACTGGCGCTGAGATCCAACGAGAGTGGTTTATCAGTGATGATGACCAGATCGAGGTCTGAAAACTCCCTGGCCGTCCCGGTGGCCCGCGAACCGAATGCCCACACCTCATATTGCGGCACGTTTTTCTGCAGTATGTCGCGAACGATGGCCCAGTGGTCTGGATGAATATCAATCAATGGTGTTTGCTCTTTCATGCGAGACGGGCCTTGATTTGATCACGCAGATACCGCGCCTCCTCGAGAAAGGTCGGGATGCCGCCAACGACTTCCAGCGCAACGTCTTCGTCGTAGGTATGGCTGGTTTTTGATCGCATACTACGGTAACGCTTCCAGTCCGGCCAGGATCCAAGCAGGAGACCTTGCTCGTTACCTGAGCGGATCAGATCCTGAAACATCATCTCTTCGTATTGCTCAGGAGTAGGGGAAGCGAACTCCAGATAGCGCTTGAGCATCTTGTGGCTGATTTCGTAGCTGAATTCAAAACGCTTAATCAGCCCGTCGCGGAGTTGGGTGTCACTGATGTCCTGCTGGTAACGGACCAGGCCCTCATTCAAGCGATCGATAGCCCGGTCAAGTGGGCTCAGATCAAGTTTTTCATCGGCCATCATCGCTCTCCATTCAGAATCCAGGCTCTTTTAGTCACGATAGGCTCGCTGTCCTGCGCGATCTGCCAATATCCATCGAGGTACGTTGCCCAAACAGTTTAACGTAATTATCGAATTCTCCCACCCCCTAATGAGTGATGGCGCCTGATACTGGCGGCCTTGGTGCGCGGACATCCTGTCCGCATGGTTTCGCCACTCACCTCCTTACGGCACGGCATGACCCGGAGGGGCGGTGCGCTAACCGCCCCTACATTGCCCAAACAGTTTAATCCAATTATCGAATCCCCCCCCAATACCTGATGGTGTCTGATACTGGGGGCGCGGGTCTTCAGACCCGCATGTCTGACGAGACTCCGCCTTGTCGCAAGCCAGCGGCGTTGCCGATAAAAACCCCTGTTCAAAGCACCAAGGCCGGCCAGAGATGCATCGTCCTCAAATCCCCAGAACCTTCGATAAGATCCAGTCGCGCTGGACATGCGGGTCTGAAGACCCGCGCCCCCAGTGTCATGACTCCATTCTGGCGGCCTGGGTGCGCGGACACCCTGTCCGCATGGTTTCGCTGCTTGCCTCCTGACGGCAAGGCATGACTAGTAGCAGATAGTCCGCGAACAGGCGCCGATGCTTGATTGGATTGAGATTGAGCCGCCAATGGCCACGGATCGCCATTGGCGGCTCGCTTCATCAAGTCTGGCGCAGACGCGTCCGAGGAGCTTTGAATCGAGGATGGGCGTCTCGACAGCCGGCGCCGGGTCCATGATGATCGTTGGATAGCCATTGCGAAAGACGGTGACCGTATACCTTCGCTCACCCGTTCGGCTGAATTCAACCAACATTTGCGGCAGAATTTGCGTCGGGTTGCCCGTCACCATAATCTCTGCAATCTTCAGGTTCAGTTCGTACTGAATAAAGTTGGTCCAAGTGCGTCGGCGTATCGCTCGCGAAGAAGCGCCTCGTGGTAGAGCTGATGGCCGGCAATCATCCAGGCGGCCGCCCGTGCAGTCAGCGGGTTCTCGCCGACGGTGCCCCGCCGATCCAGGGCGGCGGGTGAGAGATTGCGAAAGAGCGCAATCGTTGCCCGGCGAACGGCGACAAACTCTTCGATCAGATCGGCGAGGTGGACTTGCTCAAAATCGCCTCCGGCGACAAAGAGATCCTGGTCGAATGAGGTCAGCGGCGTCGCGTCTCCGCGCGCAACTCGGAGCGCACGATAGGCAAAGACACGCTCGGTATCGATGATGTGCCCCAGAACCTCGCGGATGGTCCACTTGCCAGCGGCATAGCGAAAGCCTTCCCGACCTGGAAGAATGCGACTGAACATATCGACCATCGGATCGAGGCCGGCTTCGAGCGTTTCGATAATCTGACCATCGGGGACAAGCGCGACATAGCGTTCAAAGTATGCAGCGTAGTTCCCGCTTTCCGGCCGGATCGTCCCCGGCTGCTTATCGTGATCCATTTGTTGACTGCTCCTTCTCCAATACCGAACAGTTCCTAAGCAGAAATATCGGGCCGATATTTCTGCCGAGTCAGCGGGTCCGAAACGGCCATCAGGCGAGAAGCTCCTTCACCAGCAGGCCGTGGACATCTGTCAGACGAAAATCGCGTCCGGCATAGCGGTAGGTCAGGCGTTCGTGGTCGAAGCCGAGCAGATGGAGGATCGTCGCGTGCAGGTCGTGGACGTGAACCGGATTTTCGACAGCGGCGAATCCGAATTCATCCGTTGCACCGTGGACATATCCCTTGCGGACGCCGCCGCCGGCCATCCACATCGTGAAGCCGTGGTTATTGTGATCGCGGCCCCAGTCTGCCTTGTCGGAGCCCCCGGAAGCCCCGGTCAGTTCGACGACCGGAGTGCGGCCAAATTCGCCTCCCCAGATGACCAGTGTATCGTCGAGCATGCCACGCTGCCTGAGGTCTGTCAGCAGTGCGGCGATCGCCTGATCGGTCGCCTGTGCGAGCTGCTTGTGCGAGGAGGCCAGATATTCATGGCTATCCCACGGCTGGTCCTTACCCTGCCAGACCTGGACGAAGCGCACGCCGCGTTCAAGCAATCGTCGCGCCATGAGCAGCTCACGACCATAGAGTGTCTCGCCGTACATTTGACGGATCGACTCGGGTTCACGGCTCACGTCGAAGGCGTCTGTCGCCTCTGCCTGCATGCGATATGCCAGTTCATAGGACTGAATCTGCGCCTCGATGACGGGATCTTCGCGCCGCGTGCGCTGATAGCGTTCATTGAGGTGGGCGAGCAGGTCGAGCTGGCGGCGCTGTTGAGTGCGGGAGCTGTAGGCGCTGTTGATATGCTCGATCAGTCGCTCGATCTCGGTCTCCTTGGTGTCGATGTAGGTTCCCTGATAGACAGAGGGGAGAAAGCCAGCCGTCCAGTTCTGTGTGCCGCTGACCGGATAGCCGAAGGGGCAGAGGACGACAAAGCCTGGCAGGTTCTGGTTCTCCGTTCCGAGGCCATAGGTCAGCCATGAACCGAAGCTTGGGCGAATCTGACGCGGATCGCCGCAGTTCATCAGCAGCAGCGAGGGCTCGTGGTTCGGCAGTTCGGTGACCATCGAGCGGACGACGCAGAGCTCATCGACGTGGCGCGCGACGTGTGGAAAGAGCTCGCTGACCTCGATCCCGCTCTGCCCATGCTTATTAAATTTCCACGGTGAGGCGAATCCGACCCCGGTCTTTCGCTCAGTCTTGTGGTGAATCGGAATTGGCTTGCCATCATATTTGTCGAGCATCGGCTTTGGATCGAAGGTGTCGACCTGCGACGGTCCGCCGTTCATGAAAAGATGGATGACTCGTTTGGCACGCGGGGCAAAGTGGGGCGGTTTCGGAGCGAGCGGATTGACATAGGGCTTTTCATCGGCGCGGGTTTCGGAGCTGGCGAGGGCCCCGAGCGCGAGAGCGCCAAAGCCCATTCCGCAGGCCTGGAGCAGTTCGCGGCGCGAGAGTGAAGCGTCGGCCGGATTTGGCATTGAGTGGCGTGTCATTTGCGTCTTCTCCTTGTCAATCGATCATCATGAATTCCGCCGAGGCGAGCAGAACCTGCGCATATCGCTCCCAGGCGGTCAGGCGGCCGGCGGCCGGGTGGCGGAAATCACGCGTGGAGTCCCACTCCCCTGCCGGACCATCGAGCCGGCGGATTGTGATCGCCCATTTGAATTCCTGCGTGCGTGACATCTCGACAAGGAAGTCGATCGTCTCGCCGCGGGTCACCCGGAGGTCGTCAAGGTTCGTCTCGATCGCGCCCTGCTTCCCTGTCCACGCGCCAAGTCCGCCAGCGCGGCTGGCCTGAATGCGGGCGGGCAGTCCATCGCATTTCCGGCAACCGTTATCGAAGCGCTGCTCGAAGAGGCTCCGAAGCGAGATCCGGCCGTCGAATGGCGCTGTCCAGCGGCGAATGAGCGTCCGGCCCTTCTCGTCACTCGCGAGGCCTCCCTGCGCTGCCAGAAAGTGTGTCGGGGTGCGGGGATCGCCGGGCATGGCGCTCGATCGCCAGGCGCCGCCGATAAAGTGACGATAGGGGGTGAACGCGCCGGCGGCATCGGCAGTTCCATAGCTCCAGGCACCGGCTCGCGGCTCGTCTGTGGGCGCAAGCAGGCCCGAGTTGTTTCCTTCATCGCGGACGAAGGCGAGGGCGGCGGCGATCTCGTCACTGACCGGGGCACGCCCAAAGAGCAGTCGATAGAGGCGCACGACACGCCGCCGCTCATCCTGCTCGGTGGCAATTTCGGAGCGTGCAAGCAGTGACTGCGCCTGCGTGATGACGAACGGACTATTCATCATGAGCAACGCCTGCTGCGGGACGGTCGTCAGATGGCGCTGCGGGCTATGTACATCCGGGTTTGCAAAATCGAAGACGCGGAAATCGTTCGGAACCAGCGCGCGGTCGATGAAGGAATAGATCGTTCGTCGCTGCCCAAAAGGCCAGGCAATCGCGCTCTCCGGCAGTCCGCCGGGCCGAGGATCGAGCCGTCCGCCGGCGGTGAGCAGCGAATCGCGCAGCTCCTCAAACTCGAGTCGCCGCCGGTTCATCTTCCAGAGCAGCCTGTTTTCAGGATCGATCTCGGCCGCGCTTCGTCCCTGCGGAGTCAGCCCGACACGGCGCTCTTCTGCCTCGACTGAGCTGCTCTGCCGATAGGCCCGCGTAAGCATGATCCGGCGGTGGAGCGACTTGAGCGACCAGCCACCAGCAATGAAACCACGTGCAAGATGGTCGAGCAGCTCGGGGTGTGTCGGGCGTTCGCCGCGGGTACCAAAATCGCTCGGTGTGCGGACGATCCCGGCGCCGAAATGGTGCTGCCAGACGCGATTGACGATGACACGCGCCGTCAGCGGATTCTTCGGATCGGCGATGGACCGCGCCAGATCGAGCCGGCCACTCCCATTGGTGAAGGGTTGACGCGCGTCACCCGCGAGGATGCGCAAAAACTGCGGCTTGACCTCCTCACCACGGTTGTTGGGATTGCCGCGGACGAGGATGTGTCCAGGTTGTGGAACGGGCAGATCCTCAAGGCTCTGCGCACGTGGCGGCGCCCCATCATAGGCGTGTTCGAGCGGCATCGTCTCGAGGCGTCGTCGCTTGCCCCCCTCATTCTGCCGGTCGGTTGAGAGCATGATCTTTTCGTAATCGCCAAAGTCGACATTGGTCGGTGCGCCCTCGCCGTGCAGCACCAGCCGCAGCGACTCTTCGTGCGGATCGGTTAACGGGGTTGGCTTGTCGTGCGCGGCGAGCAGTTTACCGTAGATGTCTGCCGCTTCGCTCAGCGTCGCCGGCGGCGTTCGAAAGGCCGCGGCGACCCGCGGATTGGCGACGTCAGCCCTGGCGATTGCTGCGGCCGCGAGGGTCGCGCTGAACTTCCCGGTCGGAATCGCGGCAAGTTCGCGCCAGACGGACCAGACTGGCCCATTTGGCCCATCGCCGATTGCCACGCGCCAACGCTGCAGCAGAAAGGCGTTGACGTCCTTCTCGCGTGCGAACTTCTCCAACTCGGTTTCAGTCCTGAGGTGACGGGACTCGGCGACGGCCACCAGCAGCCTCGCGATCTCGGGCGCAGTGCGATAGAGCGCCCTCAACGCCGGAAAGCGAGCTTCACGCAGCTTCGCAACCTCGGCGGCGACCCGGCGACGCTCCTCATCCAGCTCACGTCCATGGCGATCATCGGTCGCCGCCTTCGCCTCGAGCAGCGGCAGTTCCTCCGGCTCGCGCGAATTGGCGAAGATGGTGAAGAGCGAATAGTAGTCGCGCGTCGGGATCGGATCAAACTTGTGGTTATGGCAGCGCGCACAGCTCACCGTCAGCCCCAGCAAACCGCGTGAGACAATATCAACCTTGTCGTCGAGCTTCTCTTCACGCGTCACGCCAAGCCCACCCCGCGTCAGCGAGAGAAACCCGAGCGCCGCCAGATTCCGTGAATCGTTGTCAGGCAGGCGATCCGCCGCCAGTTGCTGAAGGACGAAACGATCGTATGGCATGTCCTCGTTCAAGGCCCGCACCACCCAGTCGCGATAGGTGTAAGCGTAGGGAAACCAGGCCTGCAGATTGCGGCCCGCATCGACCATGCCCACCGTGTCCGAGTAGCGCGCCAGATCGAGCCAGTGGCGGCCCCAGCGCTCGCCGTAATGCGGGCTCGCGAGCAGGCGGTCGACAACCTTTTCGAAGGCGTTCGGCGCACGGTCAGCGAGAAAGGCTGTCAACTCAGCATGGGTTGGCGGCAGACCGGTCAGATCGTAGGTTGCCCGCCGGAGCAGTGTCCGTCGATCCGCCTCCGCCCGATAGGTCAGCCCGACCGCCTCCAGCCTCGCCAGCAGAAAGGCGTCAATCGAATTGGCAGCCTCCCCGCGCACCGATGGTACGGGCGGATCAGCAATCTGCTGGAAAGACCAGAAGCTTCTGTGCTCTGGCTTGATCGG
>JBEIMN010000156.1:0-6892 GCA_040378705.1 Acidobacteriota bacterium | reverse complement strand
CCATTATGCGCTGTCAGCGCGCCACTCTGCACCTGGAATGGCTGGCCGGTCATGTTGAACATGATTCCGTTCAGACTCCAGCCACCAATGATCTGATTGACAAAGCCGGGAGCCTTGCCCCAGATCGCCTTGCCTTTGCCAAACGGCAACTCCCACATACCATTGATCACCAGGACGTGACGCCGATCGAAATCGGAGACCGCACGATCCAACCGCCAGTCGTAGATGTCTGTCGCCGTACGCGAATTGGTCGTCGAAAGCCCGCCACCCGACGATGAAGCGACCGGATCGACCGACATATTGTCGATCGACTTGCTGTAAGTGTAGGCCAGCCCGAACGAGAAACCGTTCTCGAAACGACGGCGCAATGTCGCCTGCAGACCGTGATAGTAGGAGTCTCCGCCCGTATCAAGATAGAAGAGCGACGAGAACTGCGGATTCGGCCGGAAATAGTTGGCCGGAACCCCCTTCGTCCAGATGTCGAAACCCGTGTCGATTCGGGTCGCGAGGTTGGCCACCGCGTTCTGCGCGAGGTCGGTCGTCGTTGCCGCCGAATTGAGGAAGGCCTCGTTCGAAAGCTGGAGAAGAATCCCGACCGGCGATGCCGCATACCCGGCCGCACAGCCCGTGCCAAGAGCACGATTGGTGCAACCCGCCGCCTGATTGGCCTTGAGCCGATTGAAGGACCCAATCACATCGGCATTCATCCGCGACTGGTTGAGGTTGTAGCCGCGGAGAAGATGCGTTCCACGCTTACCGACATATCCAACCTGCGCGACGATGCCAAAAGGCAGCTCGCGCTGGATATTAATATTCCAGTCGTGCGAAGTCGGCAGTCCGATCTTCTGGTCAAAGGAGCCAAGGCTCGGCGCGGTGCCCTGACGCGCAATCGCCGGAGCATAGAAGGTCGATGGCTTGGTCGTCGGCGGCGCAAGCTGGAGCGGGAAGCCCTCGGCTATCCGCTTGTTGGCGTCAACCGCCGTCGCCAGCGGCTGGCTCCTCGTCACCAGACCCGGAACGAATCCGGCAATCGAGGTCACCTGGAAGGTCGAAAGCGGGTCGTACGCAATACCATAACCGCTTCTGATCACCGTCTTGTCATTGATCGCATAGGCGAAGCTGAAACGCGGCGCAACGGCCTTCCACGTCGTATTCTCGTACCAGGCATCGGCCTGCTCCCACTTGACCAGATTGTTCGGATCGAAGAGGTCCGGACGGCGGTTCGGCACAAAGACGCGCTTATTGCTCTCAGTCGCCGGGAGGTTGACCTCCCAGCGCAGGCCAACGTTGAACGTCAGCTTCTGGGTCGCCTTCCACTCATCCTGGATATAGTAGTTGAGCTGCTTGTACCGGATTCCGTTATTGAAAATATTGCCGGTCGGCAGGTAGGCGTCCGAGGTCGGATCGCTGACATATGCCTGTGTCAGACGCGCCGGAATTCCCAGCAGATCGTTGACCGAATTGAGCAACCTTGTATTGTCGACCGAGTTGATCCCCGGAACACTGGCGCTCGTCACCCAGCTCGGAACCCGGTCGGCCGAACTGAACGTGACGCTTGGCGCAATGTTGAAGGACGCGAAACCGCGGAGGTCATTGTGCTGCATGAAGCGCAGATTGACTCCCGTGCGAACGACGTGAGACCCCTTGACCCAGCTCAGATTGTCGACGATCTGATAGGTGTTGAGCGTCCGCACCGTCCGTGGAACGTTGATGTATGGCTCTGAAATGTTCGAAAAATCGAACGGCGGAATATTCGGGAAATCGGGATTCGACTCACCCCAGGTGAAGAAGAAACTGAAGCGGGCCAGACCAACCGTGAATTCGTTGACCACGCTGTCGCTGACCGTCCAGCGATGGCCGATCGCCGTATTCTTCGATGCGCGATAGACCTCGCCAAGGGCCGGAAAACCCGGGAAGACCGTCGGACGACCATTCAGCAGATCTCCCTGCAGAGTATCGAAATCCGAGTGGATGTAACGGCCGAAGAGGCTCTGCCGGTCGTTGATCGTGTGGTCGATGCGGGCCATGATATTTGGCCCCTGGGTGCTCGACGGCGTGTTCCACGAATAGCCGGCCGTGTTTAGACCGTCACCAACCGTGAAGTTGTTCGGGCGCGGATACTTGTCGAGATAGGCCTTGACCGTCGGATCGGCGCCGATGTTACGCGGATCGTTCGCGAACATATTGTAGCTGCGAATGCAGCTGCTCGTCACCGTCGCCGAACAGTCAGGGAAGAGCGCCTTGCCGTTGGCGTCAACCACCGCTCCGGTGCTGCCTGCCGGACGGTTCTGCCCCCCGACAAAGTAACGGAAAATCCCCGCTCTCGCTTCCGGGGTGTAGAGGGTCGGCGTACCGAAACTGCGGTTGATCGGCTGTGTAACCTTGATCCGCTGATCCTGCCAGCTCCCGAAGAAGAAGGTCTTGTTCTTGATGATCGGGCCACCAACCTCAGCGCCAAACTGATTAAGCTTCAGATCAGGCCGGTTGAACCGCTCGGCGATCGCCGTGTTCCCCTGCGCGAGCGCCTGGTACTTCTGGGCGTTGTTGAAGAACTCATTCGCGTTGAGAATCGAATTGCGGAAGAAGTGGAAGACCGTTCCGTGAATCTCGTTCGTCCCGCCGCGGGTCGCAATCGCCACGTTGGCGCCGGAGTTGCGGCCACTCTCGGCGGTCGCATTGTGCGTCGTGACACGATACTCCTGGACGTTGTCGGGATTGAGACGATAGACATTCGACTGCGGATTTGGCACTGACGGCTCATTCGCGTCGATACCATCGATCGTCACGTTGAAGGCGCGATCGCGCGATCCATTGACGTGCGTTCCACTGCCGGCGCCACCACCTGTCCGCTGGACAAGGCCCGGCTGGAGGGTGATCAGCGAAAGCGGATTGCGACCGTTCAACGGCAGCTCGGTGATCGTCTTCCGCTCAACCACATCGCCGAGCGCGGCATTGGTCGTCGTCAGCTTCTCGTAGCTGCCCTGCACCGAGATAACCTCCGTCGCCGCGCCGATCTGCATCGGAATATCGACAACCAGCGGCGCACCAACCGTCAGCACGTTCGCCGTACTCGAAAAGGTACGGAAACCCGCGGCTTCAACCTTGACCTCGTAATTGCCGATCGTCACCGACTCGAAGCTGAAGCTTCCCGAGGCATTCGTCACCCCGGTAAAGGTGATCCCGGTCGCCTCATTCCTTGCGGTAACCTTCGCTCCCGACAGAACCGCGCCATTCTGATCCGTCACCGTGCCGGTGATGCGCGACGTTCCCGTCTGCGCCATCCCAACCACGCTGAACAGGCATAGCAGCGATAATAGTATCGAACTTCTCAGCAGAGCTCTCTGCATTTTCCTCTCCTTGATGTTAGGTCGATTCAAGCCTGATGAACCAGACCGACCATTAATCCGGTCGGCCCGACCCTGACTTGATTATTATGAAACTGTCCGGACGGTCTGATTCAAACCACAGCAAAGTGCTGACTCGTCCCTGAACCTTCTGAAAACTGAAAAAGACTTCACCGATCAGCGAACAGACGACGCACCGATAATCCCGGGTCTGCCGGGATGTCACATCCCAAATCGGCTCGCTGTCATCACGGTCAAGTCCGGATATTTTGATCTTTCACCCAGTCAGGCATGCAAATTACATTCCAACTGCCGGCAATCAGGCAAAGTCGCGGGTCGGCCGCCCCCGCCCCACTCGTATCCGAACTATCTGCAAGATATAGAGATCCGGGAAGGTTGCCACTCAACGGAATAATCCGGCCATCTCCGGCTCTTTCCCGCCGCTGGCATACGAAATTCAAGATTTCATACGAAATAATGGATTGCAATCTCAGCCGCGAAGGGGGATTGGGAGAGGCTACTGCGGCCTGGGAAGGTTGGCGCGGTCCTTGCGAAGCTGCTCGGCCTTCAGCCGCTGCACCTCCGCGAACTGACGTGCCGCGTCATCACGCCGTCCAAGCTGCTGATATGCCCGGGCAAGATTATAGTGAAGGTCGTGATCGTTCCGATTCTTCTCCGAGGCGGTGATCGCGTATTCAAGCAGACCAACCGCCTCCGCCGCCCGCCCCTCCCGAAAAAGAATCCGGCCGAGCAGTCCGGTCGCTTCGGGCGATTTCGGGTCGAACTTCAACACCGCTTCTGCCCCCCGCCGTGCCTCCGGAAATTTTCCATCCTTTGCATACGCGTCTGCCAGATAATACTGGGCCGCCGTATCCTGCGGATAACGATTAACTGCAATTCCGAGCGCGGCGATCGCTTCCTGGTTATGTCCGAGCAGGCTGTGCGCGACTCCAAGCGAGAAATGGAGTCTTGGGAGATCCGGATTGAGCCGCTCCGCCGCCTGCAACTCCTCCAGCGCAAGATCGTAATTCTGATCACGCAGAAAAGCCTGGCCCTGCAACAGGTGCAGCGCCGCCCGCCCGGCAGGCAGCGCCGCAAGCCGCTCGAGCGTTGCCCGAAAACCAGCCCGCCCAAGTCGCAGATAGGCCAGCCCAAGACTGTAGAGGACTGCCGGATCCGGCGGCGCCGCATCAACGGTCGGGGCAAGCTGCTCAATGACGTCCGCGTCCCTGCCAAGTGCTGAGAGCGCCAGTCCGTATAGCTGCCGCGCCGGCACCGCTTGCGGCTGATCACGGAGCAGCCGCTCGAGAACCTCCGTCGCCCGCCCGAACTGACCGGCACGATAGTGTGCAATCCCCAAATTGAACCGGATTGGAGTAAGGGTCGGCGCCAGTCGCAACGCGGCATCATAAGCGGCGACAGACTCTTCATAACGCCCCAGTCGCGCCAGCACCACTCCCAGATTGGCGTGCGCCTCGACATAGCCCGGGCGCATCCCAATCACTTCCCGATACGCCTTCACCGCTTCGGGCATCCTTCCACTCTGCTGCAGCTCAACCGCACGATTGAACCTCGCCGCTACTTCTCCCGTGGGTGCGCCCGACTGTACGCCCGATGAGGGGCCAGATGATGGGGATACTGGCTGCTGGGCGGCTGCCTGCCCCGGCAGAGTGATCATCGTAATGGCCAGAATCAGATGAAACATCGTCGTCATTGACGCCAGTAACTCAGTCACGCTTCGCAGACTTCGCTGACTTCGCCTTCTGGCGCCACTCCTCCTCGCGCTGTCGAAGCGCCCCGGTATCTGCAATCTCAGTTCCACCTGTCCCACCTGTATTAATACCCAGATAGAGTCGTACCTGCTCCGCCGCCGCCGCGTAATTCCCTTCCTTCGCCTCGATCTCACCAAGATAGACGTGGGCGCGTGCCGCCGCCTTCTCGTCAAGCCGCAATGCCTCGACAAAACACTGCCGCGCCAGCCCGATCCGATCGAGCAGCATATTCCCGTATCCAAGCAGAACCAGCGTTAGTGGAACCTCCGGCGCCGCCGCATAAGCCTTTTCAAGCGAAACGATCGCCGCCTCGAACTGCCGCTGCTGCAACTGGCAGTATCCAAGCCCGCGCAGCGCCAGCGCGTATTGCGCGTTCAAACGCAGTGCCTGCTCGAAATCACCCGCCGCCTCGCTCAGCAGGCCGCGCGCCATTCGAACGTTGCCACGCTCCGTCAACGCCTGATAATAGCCCGGAAAAATTTCAATCGCCCGATCAAACTGGAGAAGAGCCTTCACCGGCTCATTCTCCCGCTGCAACTTCATGCCCTGCTCATAGGCCTTTCGCGCTCCACCCGGAATCTTCTGTCCCGCCTCCTCGACACTGACCAGGATACTCGAACCACCCGGCGGTCGCCCCCCATCACCAACCTTCACCGGCAAGCGCAAATAGAGGTCGACCTGCAATCGATTGGCAAAGCTGCGCGTCGAGTCCGACTCCGCCGGCTCCGAAAACTGCTCCGCTACCTCCGGGTTGGTCGCCGCCAGCCGGTACCGCCCGGCCGGGATTGCCCGAAATTCGAACTTGCCCTGATCGTCACTCCAGACCTCCCGCCAGAACCCGTTCACAATCTCGATCCGAACCTTTGCCCGCACCGCCGGCTGGCCGTCCGGCTGATAGACCCGACCAAAGACGACGAGCCCTCCCTGCCACCCCCAACCCAGGACTTCAAATTCCATCGGGCCCAGCAACAGCAACAGCAAAATCAGCAGCGATGACCATTTGCCAATCAATTCCTGCCCCCTCCCCCGGATTAGGTCTGGCCCGATCGGTCGGGCCCGATCGATGCGCCCAAAAAAAGCTACACCCTTGCCGCGCTCGTCCCCCGTCCACTTACGATTCCACCAACCGCCCGGCCAATGTTGACAAATGTCAGCTGGTTGAGCGGAAACTCGAGCAATACGTGCAGGATGCTCAGAAAATAGAGCCACTGCATCCCGACTGCGTAATCATATGCATACACGGCCAGCGAAATCAGCCAGATCGTAATAATCGCTACCAGCCGCCAACGTGGAATTTTATGCCACTGAATGACCGATGTTTTGCTGAACCAGTTCAGATAATGGTAGAGATACGCAAACCCGATAAAGCCCATCACCGCCAGCGCGAGCGGATTCGTGAAGAGGAACGAATTGATTCCAGCGACGAATTCCTCAAAACTGACCCCCGGCTTACCAAAATCGTGGAGGCGGAATATCGACATTATCTGATAATTGAGCGAGATAAACCCATCGGCCCACGTCCCATCACTCTTCAGATAGCCATAACTGCTCTTCACATAGTCGGTCGGCACATATTTTCCAAAGGCTACCGGAAGATAGAAGAGACCGGCGGCGACCCCCGCAAACACGCCGAGCGAGAGCAATCCGGAAAAATTCCGGCTGTTCAACGCCCCAACCAGAATGAAAAGCCCGGTGAAGACGAAGACGTGAATCACCGATTGCAGAAATGAACCAAATACCGCCTCAAAATACTGATTGCCAACAAATAGGCTGCTG
>JBEIMN010000155.1:0-6893 GCA_040378705.1 Acidobacteriota bacterium | reverse complement strand
TCCTTTCGAGCCAGCTCTTAGCCGGCAATCGTCCGCATGTCCCTGAGGAATGGCAACCTCTCGCGATACTGATCGAGCGCCTCCCGGTCGAGTTCGGCAGTGATCGCGCCATCTTCCGACCCGCCATCAGCGAGGATGACGCCAAGCGGATCGATGATCAGGCTCCGCCCGGAGTAGCCAAGGTATGGATCACGCCCGCAGCGGTTGACTCCGATCACGTAGGCCTGATTCTCGATCGCCCGCGCCTGAAGCAACGTCATCCAGTGGGAGGTTCGCGCCTCCGGCCAACTGGCAATCACCGTATAGAGTGTAGCGCCGCGCGCCGCCGCGAGCCGAAAGATCTCCGGAAAGCGCAGGTCGTAACAGATGAACGAGGCAACGGTGAAGCCGCCCCACTCATAGAGCGATATCCGGTCGCCAGCCGCGTAAGCAGCCGACTCACCACCCGGAGTGAAGGGGAAGATCTTCTCATAACGCGCGACCTCCGTCCCCTCCGGATCGAAGACGATACTCTGATTGGCCGGCCGCCCGGCAGAATTGCGCCTTACCAGTCCAGCCTGAAGGTAGATTCCCGATTCGCGCGCCGTTCTGCTCAGAAAATCGCGCGTTTCACCCGTCTCTGTATCATCGATTGCCGCCGCGTTCATGCTGAACCCGGAGGCAAACATCTCCGGCAAAACCACCAGCGAACCGCGTTCCGGCGCGGCCTCAGCAAGCAGTTCGCGCACACGCTCGTGATTGGGAGACTTCTCTTCCCACTTCAGATCAAACTGAATACCGGTAATCTTCATTATGGCCTCCGGAATTTTCCAAAATCAGACAGAATTTGCCAGAATTAGAACCGTCACGCAAGATCAGAGAATCGCCTTCAACCCGGCCACCAGCCGGCCCAGCCCCTCGACAACCGTCTCCTTCTGGAGCGCGCCGTAAGAGACACGCAGGTAGCACCCATCTGACATCCCAAAAACCGACCCGGGAATGGCTGCGACGCGGTGCTCACGAATCAATCGCTCAACGACGGTCATCGATGGAAGCTCTGTGGCGAGCCTGATCAGAAAATAGAATGCACCATCAGCCTCCGGGACGAGACAACGATCGCCAAGCCCGGCAAGCAGGTCGAGGGCGATCTGTCGCACCTCGCTGAGAGCAACGAGCTTTTCGCGACACCAGCCGCCGCCGGCCTGCATCGCACCCACCGCCGCATATTGCGAGACCACCGGCGGACAGATCAGCACCGTGTCCTGCACCTTGTTGACCGCTCCAGAAAGATGGTCCGGTATCACCTCGTAACCAATCCGCCAGCTCGCGAATCCATACGACTTCGAGAGCGAAAAGATCGAGATCGTATGGTCAGCGCTCCCGGCGATCGAACCCGGTGAAAAATGGCGCGCGTTATCGTAGGTGAAGTACTCGTAGGCCTCATCGTGAATATGATAAACGCCCCGCTCGCGGCAGATGCGATTGACTTCGCGGAGTACCGATTCAGGATAGACCGCCCCGGTCGGATTGTTCGGTGAGACCGTGACGACGGCCTTCGTCCGCGGGGTGATCGATGCCTCGATCAGCCGCGGCTGAAGCTGATAACGATCATCGGTCGGAACCAGGATCGGGCGACAATTAGCCATGACAATCGCCATCTCATGATTGAAATAGAAGGGGGTGTTGAGAATCACCTCGTCCCCCGGATCGACAATCGACAGCAGGACGTTGATGAAGGCCATGTTGGCGCCAGCCGTCACGAAGAGACTGCTCCCCTTCCCGACCTCGATCCGGTTCTCCGCCTCCAGCTTTCGCTCGATCTCACCAACCAGCTCCGGGATACCATAAACTGCCTGGTACTTATTGAGCGCCGGATTGGCCAGAAAGCCCGCCAACTGCGCAGCGGCTTGCGGTGGTGGAGGATACCAGACCACTCCCTGCCCAAGCGAGATCGTCCCCGGATTCTGGCGAATCAACTCTCCAATCACCGGAATGATCGGTGTCTGCACCGATTTCAAACGTATTGACTCAGTCATAACCGATTCCATTCCACCACGTTCAACATTATTCAGCCGGCTTCAGCTTCTTCCATGCCTCGACATAGCGAGCCGTCTTCGGATTGGCTTCATTCCATTTTGGCGCCTGTGGATTATTGCCGATATTGATCAGGGCAAGGGCGACCATCCGGTTGACGCGGGCCATATTCTCGTAATCGACCTTCTCCCAGTGATCACCCGCCTGGTGATAATCCGGGTAGACAAAGGCTGTGCAGAGCGTATGGGCAGGTATTCCGGCGTCGGCGAGGGCCTGGTTATCACTTCGACCAAAGAAGGCGTCGCTGTTCTTTTCGTGCTTGTAGACGTTGATCCCGGTCAGATCGCCTGCTGCCTTGAATATCGGGCCAAGGTCGGTGAAATCGAATCCGGTGAGCGTCGCGTTGCTGACCTGCGGCCCCTCTGAACTGTCTGTCCGCCCAACCTGCTCGAGGTTGACCATGGCGACGGTTTTGGCGAGCGGAAAGACCGGGTGGCGGCCGTAGTAGCGTGAACCGAGAAGCCCCTTCTCTTCGCCAAACCAGGTGATGAAGACGAGGGTTCGCTTCGGCCTGATCCGGAGCCGCGAGAGCGCCGCGCCCAGTTCGATCACCGATACCGTGCCGCTCGCATCATCGTTCGCGCCGTTGTATATCTTATCGCCATCGCTCCCCTGCCCAATCCCGATGTGATCGTAATGGGCAGAGACAATGACATAGCTGTCACGTAGCACCGGATCGGAACCCGGAACGACGCCGATGACATTGCGCAGCGCCACGGGGACTGTCTTTGGAGCGGCAAGCCGGAAGCTGAAGCTGCCACGCGTCTCACCCGGCTTCATCTCGTCATAAAGGGCCACCAGCCGCGGATCGTGAACCGTCGGAATCGGATCAAGCCGCGCTCCGGCACCGGAACCGGCTCTCTCCGGATCGATCAGGCGGCCACCACCGAGGCCACGCCCCTCCGCCGACCGGCTGATCGCGAGCAGATAGCCCGGCTTGAGCGCATTGATCTGGCCAATAATCTGGTTGCGGGTCCGGAATGCCTCCATCATCCGCGTGCGATCGTCGCGTGGCGGCTCTGGAAACTCAACCATGACCGCCTTGCCAGCAACCTGCTCTGACTTAAGTCCGGCCAACGCGCCGGCGTCACCCACCACCAGCTTCAATAGTGGCAGATTGCTGACCTCGACCGGCTGTTCGGTCTGGAAGCTGACCCGCCCCGCCGCAATCCGATGCGTCACGCCACCATCGACGATCGCGAGCTCGAAACTGTCGAGGCTCGGCTCCGTAACCTGCCATTGCGCAACCTGATAATAGCTCTTCGGTCCCGCTCCATCTCCACTCGCGACACCCGGTTGCAGACCCGCCCGCATCATCTGCGCCGCAATATACTCGGCGGCGATGTCGAGCCCCTTCGATGGCGTATTCCGCCCTTCGAGCTGATCCGAGGCAAGGAAAGCGAGATGTCCGCGCAGTGATGGCGCCGATATCGTATCAATCACCGACCGCGTCTCGGCCGAAATTCCCGCCACGGCCGCCGGTCTCGTCCGCGCCGATCGCTTTTTCCGCTGCTGCCCCTCGACGTTCAATGCCAAACTGGCCAAACCGGCCAAAACGACCAGCCCAGTCAGCAACCCTCTCCTGATGTATTCCATCTGCATATGAATTCAGTCAACTCCGATTGAGCAGCCCAATGGAAATGGTGAGATCCGGGGAACCACCGCTCTCCGGATCTCTACCCACACCCCAGTCCCGATTAGAAAGTATCACTCAGCACATAGGCGTCGATGACCGCCTGCTCACCCTCCCGACCTGGTCGAGAGTTTCCGTGCTCCATCCCAATCACGCCATTAAAGCCCTTCGAGTGGAGATGTTTGAAGATGTTTCGATAGTTCATCTCGCCCGTCGTCGGCTCCTTCCGTCCCGGATTGTCACCAACCTGCATATAAGCGACCTCACTCCACGCCAGATCGATGTTCGGGATGATGTTCCCCTCGGTTATCTGCTGATGATACATATCATAGAGAATCTTGACCGACGGACTGTTGACGGCGCGACAGATAGCGTAGGCCTGTGAGATCTTCGAGAGGAAGAGCTTTGGATGGTCACGCCGGGTGTTGAGCGGCTCCATGACCATAATCAGATTCGCCTTCTCACAGATCTCCGCACAGCGCCGGAAATTGTCGATCACGTTCGCCGTCTGGTAATCCCAGTCGAGCCGCTCATCGTGACAGCCCGGTACAACCGTGCACCACTTCGCGTTGACACGCTTGGCAACCTCGACCGCGTTCCGGATATCCGTCAGCATCTTTTCGCGATAGTCGGTGTTGTTCAGAACCATGGTCGGATTCTGGAAATCCTTCGTGGCAACGAAGACTCCCATCTCGATCCCGAGCTTCGCGATCGTCTGTCCAATTCGCTCCTGATCGGCGACCGGCCGCTCCGGTAATCCGTTGTCTTCGAGCGCCGTAAACCCCTGGTCGTGCATGAAGTTGAGCTGGTCGACCAGATCCGTGCCGCCGAGGTTCTTGAACATCCCAAAGTGCGGCGCATACTTCAGCTTGAACTTGTGTGCAGGTGCGGTCGGCATGGCCGATGCTGTTACACTACCAAGCATGCCTGCGCCGGGTTCGACCGCACTAGTCACAACCGCACCAGTCACAACTGCACCTGTCGCGACCACGCCGGTCACCAGTCCACTGGCAATAAATTTCCTACGCTTCATAACCTGTCTCCTTTTTCGAGGTCATCCCCGGAGCAGCCCACTGCCCGCCCCTCCGGATCAGGTAAGTTGGATTTCAGTCGATGATGATATCGCCACTTCGAACGAAGATGGCTGGCAACCGCGGTCGCTCCCGTGCGACAAACAACGTGTCAACGGTTCGAGGAGACGGAGATCAACAGAAGTCCGGTGATCAATCCAATCAGGAACAGACCCCAGAGAGTCGTCATTCCCGGCCCCTGCGCGAGGCTGTCGTTACTGCCGATCGACCTCAGGAAGAGTGCAACGCCCGATGCCCCGCCAAGCAGGACCAGGCCGATGCCAACCAGATTGAGGATTGTATTGAACGCCATAAAAACTCCTCATCACAAGTCTGGCCCGAGCCTCCAGGAGAAGCCCAGGCCAGAACAGTACCAAAAGTGAGCCGATATTCGCCCGAACCCATTCCATCCGGGGTTAAAGCACCGAATGGTCGGTCGGCCATCCGGCTATTGGTGTTCCGGATGTGTACAGCCCTTGAACTCCTTCAGGTAGGTGTTGCCTTTATACTGCAACTCCTGATGGATCCCGATCTTCGAGGTATAGTAGCCGTCGATCGTCATGTTCTTGATCGCCTTGAAGAATCGTTCCTCGGTGGTCTGGGGCTTCGCCTCGTTGCGGCTGACCTCGGTCAGTATCGCAACCTGCTGTGCCGCCGCCGCCTCGGAGAATGGCCGGTTGTGGCGGGTTCGGCTCTGACTGTCCATCGCCGCCAGCCCGTCGGTCCAGAGCTTCTTCACCTCCGCCGGCGACTCACTGACCATCAGATCGGTGAAGGCAGGCACCTCAGCGGCAATCGCTCCGGGTGAATGGTCATCCGTCGGAATGATCAGCTCAGATATTGTCGCAATCAGCGCCAACTGCTCGGCCGTGAAAAACTTCGGCGCGGGAGCCTTCTCCAGCTTTGCGTCAGGCTTTTTTGCTGCCCCGGTCGCGCTGGAATGCTGATGCCCCTGGGCCAATCCGTTGATCTGCAGGATGGGCAGACTGCCGGCCGTTCCCAGGCCAACCGCCAACCCCCTGATTGCATCACGTCGCGTCACATTGCCATTCTCTTCTGACATAGTCGTCACGCCTCAGTTAAAGTAAATTGTTTGAAGAACTAGGGCTTCTCGGGCTTTGCCTCGCCCCCCTCTTCCTTGTACTCTTCCAGCCAGGTCACGTCAACTGAATCGGCCTTTCGCTTATCTTTTTCCGCGATCAGCCACTCGCCGCGCTTGTTCCAGCCCTCGCCGCCAGAGGCCTTAGTATGGCAGAAAAGGCAGCCCTCCGCGCCATACTTTTTCGCCTTGCCAACAAATGGAGGATAGGCCTCGGTCACCAGCGATGAGCCAATCATCATAGCCAGCAGAAGAACAGCAATGGAGATTTTGAGCAAAGATTTCATTTTTGGATCCTGAACCTCGTTTTTGATATGTTCCTGAGTTTAAAGTTTCGAAAAATTTAGGTTATCACTGGAAAAAGTGTCAATCCCGGCCTGATGTGAACAAATTTCGGAAAATCTGACGTCTGCCGGGATCGGTTGGAGCCTGCGACACGGTTGAGAAGCATTGCCCGGCGACGCGCGCCAGATCCGGCAGCCACTCACTCGCCGCCAGAAAATGGTTGTCCGTGGCCCCAGCCACCCGCCCTGCCGCCTTAATGAGCTGACGATCGGGGTACTGATGACTCCACTCGACAAAGAAGGCATTACGCCAGAAATCGTTACGAGCGGTAAGTTCGATTCTAACAGGACGTTCCATAGTTACTCCGGAGACAGACCGCATCTTAAACACGAACTCCATCCGAATCAAGCCCAAATCGTAATCGCAGCCAATCGACTCTCTACTCACTTCGCGGGCACTTGACGAGGAATCACCCGTGGAGAGATGTGCAACTTCGCGTTTTTTTGACGGGAGTGCATCTTTTTTAGTTTAATGAGTATCTGAGACTGTGCTATAAGAAAAAAGAGTTATTTGTGTGGACCGATATTCTCCCTTCCCTGTCGCGATCAGGGAACGCCCCCTGGGAGTGAGCACTGATGACAATAGCCCTGATGACAATGGCCCTGATGACAATGGCCCCGATGGCGCTTAAAGGTGGTAATCTCATCGACGATCGCGCTGGCTGTTCATTAAT
>JBEIMN010000154.1:0-6922 GCA_040378705.1 Acidobacteriota bacterium | reverse complement strand
CTTCAACCGCGACACCGGGATACTTATCCTGCAGTGTGGCCAGCTTCTTCTGGAGCGCAGCAAGAATCTCCGCCTTTGCCGTCGGCTGATTCGGCACGACATAGACCTCTGTCTTCCAGTTCTGCTCCTTACCCTGCCGGATCTCGACCCGCGCCTTTGAGCCCTTGAAGATTGCAACGTGCGTATCACCACCACCGGCTGGAGCCTCATAGTTCCAGATCACATCGAGCTTGGCGTGAACACCGCGCAGTGCATATGTCATTGAGCCATTGCAGTAATAGTCAAGTTTGCCGTCACGAACATTCCCGCCGACATAAGCCGGAAACTGAGGCTCATTGGTGACTTTTTTGAACTGATCAAGGGTCAGCACGGTCGGCCAGCGACGACCGAGCCTGACATCGACATCTTTTTTGTAGTCGATCGCCTGTTCGGGGAAGAGCATCCACTGAATCAGATCGACGAGGTGCGTCCCGACGTCGGCAACGCCCTCACCCTGCTGTGCGACATCGAAGAACCAGGCTGGACGGATATTCGGATTTCCGGCAACCACCTTGAGCAGGTGGTGTATGCTCTCGATATAGACAGACGGGTCACTCTCGCTTCCGGGCAGCATCTCGCCGAAGACCTCCGGTGAGTGGATCAGCTCCTTCTGGAGTATCGTCGTAATCTCATACCGTTCGGTCATAATGTCGTAGGCGACCAGCTTTTTGGCGGAAGCAGCGTTGAAGGTCGCCTCGAGCTTCGGAAAATCCTCCGCGCGAATCAGCCACGGCTTGTCGACAAGGACGTTGAGCCCGGCCTCGACCGAGGCCCGAATCCGGTCGATCTTGCCGCTGTTGCGGCCCGAGATAACAACGACATTGCCCGGACGATCCTTGAGCATCCGCGCCAGCGGATCGGCGTCGGTGTGAACCTCGAGCTGCCATGAAGTCGGATTCTGGGTGCGCGTGTTGAACCCCTCGATCCGCTTCAGATGCTCGCGCAGATCGAACCCGAGTGGCGCGTAGACGTTGACGACTGGCGAAACACCCGGATACATCTCCTTCTGAATGAGGCCGGCATGAAAATGGCCGGGATCGAGCGTCATAAGCCTGATTTCGGCATTGTCGGGTGATGATTGTTTTGTGGTATCCATCGTCGTTTTTGGCGAGGAGCAGGCGATCAGCCCAATCCCCAGGATCAGGATAAGTATCAGGGAGAGAGTTGTACTGTATTTTCTCATCGGCTTATATCCAGTGATTACTTGTTCAATTCACTAAGTTTGACGGTCTGGCCCGATCGCGCCTTGCTCAGGTCCGCCGCTTCCATAAACGCCATCATTTCAAGAGTCTCTTCAGGTGAGACGGGCGGAACCCCGGTCTGGAAAAACCTGATGATCTCAACGACAAGTCCGCGATAATCGACCTTCATTGGAATGCTGCTCGGGATGACCGCCTTGCTGCCAAAGGCAATTGCGCCGTAGTCAGCCTTCCCTTCGCGAATGCCCCGGAAAGTGCCGGTACGACCATCCTTCCAGCGACCAACCACGACATCAGACCCGGCAGTATGAACTCGCGTCACACTCTCACAGCCTGTTCCCATCAGTGTGAAGAGCATCTCGACCCCGTGAATGCCATACCAGAAAAGATCCGGATGGTGCGCCTCGGTCGGTGACGGGCTGAAAGTAATGGCCCCAAGCATTGTACCGAGCTTCTCGCTGCTCTTCAGCTCCTGCAACTCATTGACGAAGCGAAGGCTCGAAGTACTGAAGAACGGCGTCCCGGACTCTTTCGAAAGACGAACGATCTCGCGTGCATCCCGGTAACTACCGGCGAGAGGCTTGTCGATGAAGACACGCTTCCCGGCCGCCAGCACCGGCCGCACCTGCGCGAGGTGTGGCCGCCCATCGACACTCTCGAGCAGCACCGCGTCAACCTTCTTGCAGAGCTCCTCGATCGATCCGACCAGCTCGACATTCCATTTCGTCTGCAACTCGCTCGTGAAGCGATCGATCCTTGTCGCACTCGATTCGACATCGGGACTACCCCCACGATATGCCGCAACGACGCGCGCGCCCGGAACGTGGTTGGGATTGGACGGATCGTTGAGCAATGCCGTGAAGGCGGTCACGTGCGAGGTGTCGAGCCCAATTATCCCGACCCTGATCGGGGTCTGCGCCTGCCCGCCAATTGTGAAACCTATCGTGAGACCAATTGTGATGAGGATAAACATCAGACGACTCAGCAGTAATTTCTTCATTTCAATCTCCCGAACTTTTGCTCAGATCTCCCCGGACTTCACGCTCAGCAACGAGGCCGACCGTTCATCCAGATAGACCACTGTATTTCCGTGCCGACGCAGGATCGAAGCCGGATAATCCGGACTAATCTCCTGCTCGAAGCAGTTCCTGACGGCTTCGGCTTTTCTTTCATCAGGGACGACGCAGACAATCTCCTTCGATTTCAGGATCTGCCTGATCGACATTGATATCGCCTGCTGCGGAACGTCGTCGAAAGTCGGAAACCACCCCTCACCAAGCTGCTGCCGGCGACAGGCTTCATCGAGATTGACGACAAGATAGGGGGTCTCGGTTTCAAAATCCGCCGGCGGATCGTTGAAGGCAAGATGCCCGTTTTCGCCAATCCCGACAAATGCGATGTCGATCGGGGCGGTGGAGATCAGCTCCCCAACCTCCCGGCAGACCTCCGCCGGGTCCCGCTCCCCATCCAGCAGATGGTAGCTGCCAATACCGCCCATCCCATTTGACACGGTCGGCACTATCAATCTCTCGAGCAGGTACTTTCGAAAACTGGCCGGATGTCCGATCGGTATGCCGATATATTCGTCAAGATGGAACATTTCAACTTTCGACCAGTCGATCTCCCGGTGGTCGATCAGTGCCCCTAAGAACTCAAACTGGGAGGCACCGGTCGCCGCAATGATCCGCGCCCGACCGCGTTCGGCAATCGCCCGGCAGATCGCGCCCGCAGCCTGCGTGGCCGCAGCCTCCCCCAATTGGATTTTGTCAGCAAAAACCTTAAACTCCACGTTGTATCGCCTCTCATAGATGGAAATAATAAATCTTACGTCCATTGTAGCGTTGCCGATTCAAACTTGAGAAGAGCGGATGAACAATAGAGACTCAATATGGATTTGAAAGCTTTCCAGGGAGATGAACATCTTCCGTTTCGACTTGTCGGAGAGACAGGAATGGCTGTACTGCTCATTCACGGCTTTCCCGGAACTCCGGCTGAGCTCCGCCCGCTGGCAAACAGCATTCACGGGTCCGGGCTGACGGTTGAAGTGCCATTACTCCCCGGCTTTGGTCACCAGATAGAGACACTTCCGATCAGATCTTACGGTGAATGGATCTCCTCCGTCCGTGGATCACTCGCCAACCTGCAAAGCAGCCACGACCGTGTCGTTGTTATTGGATTCTCGATGGGCGCAGCACTCGCCATTCACACGGCTGTCGGTCCGCGTCCACCCGATGGACTCATCCTCCTCGCTCCATTCTGGCAACTCGGCGAACGCTGGCATCAGCCATTCTGGCCCCTGCTGCGAATGCTTCTTCGCGAATTCAGGCCTTTTGAAAAGGCCGACTTCGATGATCCCGCCATCAGGCGCGAACTGCGACGATCGATGCCCAATGCTGATCTCGATCACCCGGAAACAATAGACGCAATCCGAAAGATCGCCTTCCCATTCCGGGTTCTCGATCAGCTTCGCCGCCTCGGTCGTGAAACCTGGCGGGTGGCTCCACTCATCGAGATACCGCTTCTCGTTCTACAGGGCCGCCAGGATTCGATCGTCCCTCCCGCCAGAACCCGTCGACTGATCGGTCGATTTCCATCCGAGCCTGACTACTTTGAAGTTGACGCCGATCATCAGCTCATCAACCGGGATGGTGAGGCCTGGGCCCGGATCGTCGCGATTCTGATGGACCGCCTTCAGGTATGGACCAGGGCCGCTGAAGAATGAGCGTTCAGTCCTGAGTGAAGTGGAATTATCGCCGGAGTCGCGGCTTGAGCGCGAAACAATTATTATTGATTTTCTGGTGATTTGTAAGATTGGAGAGTCTGGATGCTACTCACGGCCGCGCACTGATTGAATTTTGGGAGGAGTGGGGTGGGTCGCGTTGGAGGGTGGTAAGAGTGGTCTGATCACTGGTCAGTCTGGCGGATTCAGTGCGCGGCGCGAGAGTAATGAACGTCGTGGAATCGTTCGCTATCCTTTATTTGCCTCGACGACCGGTGTGAAGGTGACTGCCGGTCGGAGGCTTTCTCAAAGATCCGAGTGGGCCTGAACCCTGCCTCGGTCGTCTCTATCGACGCAATATACTAATGCAATGGCTGTGCCAAAGCTGACCAACGACAATCAATTATCTTCAAACATTGATTTCATTAGGCTTATAGTAATTTGCGGGAAATCCGACTGACCTGACAAGTCCAAGCGGAGACGAATGTCACTCTCTGATGACTCCGGACGTTGACACTCCTGGCAGTAGGCCGGGTCTGATGTCTTCAGTTGGCGACAATATGAAACAGAACGGGACACGAAGCAAACAGATGCGACGGCATCGCTGCTCCGTGTCCCGAATTGCCAGCAAGCCCTATATCATTTTATCCTGAGCTGGATCGTTTTTCCGGCATTGACAGTCTTTCCATCGACGGTAATCGTCATATTGACGATTCCAGCACCAGCGAGGGTACGCGGAATCGGCCCCAGATTCATCTGGTCGAGTCCGACATAGTTTGCATCAGCCCCAATATAAAGCACTGGTATCGTCGTCGCTCCCAGCCGTGCGGAGATGTTCGTGATACCTGTGGCCGCACGAAATCCGGACCCGAAGAGCACCAGATATACCTCATCACCTGCCGGACCAAGGTCGATTGGAACCGGAATCCAGCGCGACTGAGATAGATCATATTCAAGGATGGGAACTCCTGAGACCTTCCCACCCGAGACACGCAGCGCGTATGCAGCGGGAACGCCTTCGCCGGTAGAGTTCTGCGTGAAGAGTCCTGGCGATATCCTGACGACCTGAATATCCCCAAGCGCAACGATCGCATTGTCGAGATAGACCGTCACCGTCGCCGTTCCAAGTGCCGTCCGCGGGTGGAGCAGGTAATTTACCTGCTGCGGTGAGACAAAAAACAGCGGCTGGTCTCGGATATCTCCCGCGCTGTCGCGGACAGAGACTCTCGTGCCGCTCAGGAGAGTCGGCAGCGGAATGGTTGAACTCAGCTCCACACCACTGGCAAGTCGTGGGGCAAAGGCCGCGACGATCGAGTCTGGGGCGGCCTCTCCAAGCGCATAGCTGGTCGCGGTCGTACTCGTTACGCGATCATAGACCGGCAGATTTACGGTGTTCGACGGCAAGCTAGTACTGCTTCCGACAGTCACACTCAAAATACCAGCGGTCGTGATGTCAGAGGCCAGGATTGTCGCTGACAGCCGCGTCGAATTAATTAGTACCGTCGGCCGACTGTTCCCATTAACCCTTACGGAGACCCCGGAGACAAAACCGCTGCCACTAACCGAGATGGCAAAGGAAGTCCCGCCAGCAATCATGCGGTCCGGGGTCAATGAAGTTATCTGGATTGTCGGGACGGCGACATTCAATTGAAATGACGCATCGGTGAAAAGTCCACAATTGTCCGTGGCCCGAATCGTGATGACGTGGTTTCCAATCGGGCCGGCGCCCCCAATCGAGACAACGCCGGTTTCGCTTACCGTCACCGTCCCGGTAAAGCTCCCCTGGCTGAGGACCGCGATTCTGGCGATCCCTCCCTCATCCGTCGGACCGGTGACCGGATTGACCGTCACTCCCGCGCCAAAGGCGACGAGTTGTGATTGGCCATAACCAAGCACAGGCGCGCTGTTGGCGGTCACGTCGACCGTCAGGGTCGTCATCGCCGGCTCGTTGAATGAATCGGTGACGGTGAGCTTAAAAGTTGAACTCGTCGCCGTGCAGGATGGCTGCAGACTGGCTGTGACCTTGCCCTCATTGTCGACTTCGATCCCGCTCAGCGTCACACCAGCACCGGTCGCCGGCGCGGCTGTCACGACCAGCGTCGTTGCCGACTGATCGATATCTCCAACTGTCGCTATCTGAACCCTTGTCGCGGCTCCACCCTGACGAACGGCTCTCGCCACCCCGCTGATCGTCGGAACCGAATTCGGACAGTAACGTCCGATGTTGGTCGAGATCTTGTTGTCCCCGGCCGTACTGAATCCCCCGCCAACGAAGACCGTCGTGTCGAGACCAGCCAGCGCGTAGACATTGTAGTCGACCCCATTACCACCCTTCTCATCAGCAAGCGCACTCCATTTTCCGGTGGAAGGACTGTATTTCACGACCCGGTTGGCCGTCACCAGCGGACCATCAAGATTGGCTCGGGTAAAGTATCCTCCGGCATAGAGATCTGTGCCGATCACCGTCAGCGCACTGACTCCATTATCCTCCAATCCATTACCACCACCCGATCCCAATGAACTCCAGCTGGAGTTGAGAGTGTTATATCGAGCGATATTTCGCGCCAGAACCGCCGCCCCCGCCGTAGTGAAATTGGCCTTCGAAAAGATACCCCCGACGTAAAGATCTGTCCCGATTACCGCCAGCGCACTAACAACTTCATCGACCCCATTACCGCCGCTGACACCAAGCGGACTCCAGCTGTTCGACGTTGTGCTGAACCTGGCGATACCATTAGCGGAAATCGCCGACCCTCCCTCATTGACCGCCGTAAATATCCCACCGGCGTAGAGATCACTTCCGAGAGTCGCGAGTGCAAAAACATACTCGTTTGCCCCATTCCCAGCGCCGGATCCGACCGCGCTCCAGGCTTTTGTCGACAGATTGTAGCGTGCCAGCCGATTGACCTGGACCGTGATCCCACCAGCATTAGCGGAAGTGAAACCACCACCGATGTAAAGATCG
>JBEIMN010000153.1:0-6985 GCA_040378705.1 Acidobacteriota bacterium | reverse complement strand
CGCCACCGGCTCCATCGGAGCGTGGGCGAGGTGCGGCGCATAGTATTCGGCTTCGTGAGTCTTCGTCGCTTTCGCAAACGCGGCGTCGACATCACCGACATTGCGGACGACCTTCTGTGGCTGGCGGACCGTTTCGATCAGCGACTGCCGGAACTTCGCCGAATCGTAGCCGGCGTTCGGGCTCTCGCTCCATTCAACCTTCAGCTTTTCTCGTCCCTTCGCGGCAGCCCAGGTGCTGTTGGCGATCACTGCGACGCCGCCAAGCGGCTGGAACATCGTCGGGCCGCTCAGGTCCGGGATGGTGACGGTCTGCAATACTCCCTTCACCGCCTTCGCTTCCTTGTCGTCGAAGCCCTTCAGTTTACCGCCAAAGACAGGTGAGCGCTCGATCGAGGCATGGACCATTCCCGGCATCGCAGCGTCGATTCCGAAGATGCCGGTTCCATTGACGAGGCTATCGCGATCGGCGGTCGGCAGATCTTTGCCAACATAGCGATATTCGGCCCGCGACTTGAACTTCAGCTCCTCTTTTTTCGGGACTGGCTGCTGTTTGGCAAGCACTGCCAGTTCGCCAAAGCCGAGCTTTCTTTTCGAAGTGGTGTGGACGACAAAATGGTTCTCCGCCCGGCATTCGGCGGCGGAGACTCCCCATTTCTGGGCGGCCGCGCGTTCGAGCATCAGCCGTGTCGTCGCGCCGGCTTCACGAAAGGTGTCGTAGAAATCGCGGATCGAGCAGGAGCCATCGGTATTTTGCGATCCATATTTTGGATCACCAATCGCCTGCTCGAGCGTCACCCGCTTCCAATCGGCATCGAGCTCCTCGGCAAGGACCATTGGCAGAACGCTTCGCGATCCGGTTCCCATCTCCGAGCGGTGCATGATCAGGATCACACGGCCATCCGGCTCGATTCCAAGGTAGACGTTCGGATTCCAGGCTGCCTTGTCGGCGTCACTGACCAGCTCGCCAGTCGTCGCGCCGGTGAAGTCGAGCACGCCAGCACGCGCGCCGATCAGAAAGGCACTCGATGATACAAGGTGGGCGAGAAAGGTGCGGCGTGGAAGAAATTCGATCTTCTGCATGGTTATCGCGCTCCTTTCGCCGGTTGGCCTGCTGCCTGTTTAACCGCCGCTCGAATCCGCTGATATGTTCCACAGCGACAGATATTCCCCTTCAGCGAGTTGTCGATGTCGGCATCGGTCGGTTTCGGTTTCTCTTTGAGCAGTGCCGCGGCCTGCATGATCTGTCCGCTCTGGCAGTAGCCGCATTGCGGCACATTGTGGTCACGCCAGGCCTGTTGCAGGGGGTGGTTCGACGTTTCGCTCAGACCCTCGATCGTCGTGATCTGCTGGTCGGCCGCGCTGCTCATCGAGGTCTGGCAGCTCCGTACCGCCTTGCCATTGACGTGAACCGTGCAGGCTCCACAGAGGCCTTGTCCGCAGCCGTATTTTGTGCCGGTGTATTGCAGCTCGTCGCGCAGATACCAGAGCAGCGGCATCTCCGGATCGCCATCGTATTGCCGTTTCCGGCCATTGACTGTCACCTGAATCATGCTGGTCTCCTTCCTGGAATAGATGAACTTTTTGGTTTATACATCACCGCGCTCGAGAATAGAAGGGATCCCGAGTCTCAATACAAGTTGAGGGCGTGTCCGGCCTTTTCCGATAAGGCGGCGTGGCGATACTGCTTTGCTGGCGGCTTGGGAGTGAACGGTCTGGTCGAGCGGCTTACCAGTGTCAGGTAAGGATGTAAAGCAGCAGTGAGAGTGCCGCTGCGGCATAGATTCCGGCGAGGACGTCGTCCATCATCACGCCGAGACCGCGGGGGAGATTTTCGAGACTGTTGACCGGGTAAGGCTTGAGAATATCGCCGGCGCGGAACAGGATAAACCCGGGAATCAGCCACCAGGTCCAGCCCTCACCGAGTCGTTCGAGGTACGGTGCGAAGAAGACGAACGTGATCAGCTGGCCGCTCACCTCGTCGATGACGACCTGACCGGCGTCCTTTCGACTGAATATTGCCTCGGCGCGATTGCCGGCCCAGATCCCGATGGCGGTTACGACCAGGCTGACGATCAGCAGCCAGTTTTGCAGCGCGAGCGGATTGGCAGGGAAGAGCCTGACGAGTCCGAAGACCATGGCGAGGCCGACGAGTGATCCCCACGTTCCGGGACCAAACGGCATCATCCCGACTCCGCCGGCGGTCGCAAACAGAAAGGCAACGACATCGACCGGCCCGGATATTTTGACGGCTGCACCGCGCTTTGACTGGCTTTCAGCAAACTTTCTTTTGATCATAGAACACGTGCGACCAGATCGTAGTTGTGGGCCTCTGTGATCTCGATTTCGAACATATCACCGGGACGACCGGTAAAGCCTTCCGGCAGATCGTTGATCAGGACGTGGCCATCGACTTCGGGGGCCTGCGATTCGAGGCGTGCCTGAAGCAGGAGGTCGCTCTCATCGGAGACGCCCTCGAGCATGGCGCGGAATCGTTTTCCGATGATCGACTTGTTCCGGCGCTTCGAGATCTTCGCCTGTTCACGCATCAATTTGGCACGGCGTGAGCGCATGGTCGCCGCCGGCACCTTGGTGTCGAGGTCGAAACCGTGGGTTCCCTCTTCATCGGAGTAGGTGAAGACGCCGAGCCGATCAAACTGGACATCCTGAACAAACTGCATCAGTTCGTTGAAATCTTCGTCTGTCTCGCCGGGGAAGCCGACGATGAGCGTCGTGCGCAGGGCGATTCCAGGGACGATATCGCGCGCACGGGCGAGTAGTTTTTCGAGCAACTGTCGGTTGCCACCCCGGCGCATCCGTTTGAGAACGGCGGAGCTGGCGTGTTGCAGCGGCATATCGAGGTATTTGCAGATCTTCGGCTCTTCGGCCATGACGCGCAGCGTCGCGTCGCTGAGTGAGTTCGGATAGGTGTACATAATCCGGATCCACTCGATGCCGTCGACTCCGGCGAGCGCGCGCAGCAGATCGGCCAGTCCATCCTTCAATCCGAGGTCGAGCCCGTACTGTGTCGAATCCTGAGAGATGAGGATCAGCTCCCGGACACCCTGTGCGGCAAGCTGCTCCGCTTCGCTGACGATCGATCCGGCACGGCGGGATCGATAATTTCCGCGCATTTGCGGAATGGCGCAGAAGGCGCAGGTGTGGTCACAACCCTCTGCGATTTTGAGATAAGCGAAATGGCGCGGAGTGGCGAGGAAGCGCGGCGTCGTCTCATCGTACAGGTAAGTTGGCAGTCCGCGGGTCATCCAGGCATTGGAGGCGACGAAGGCTGCGTCCTGGGCGGCGACGGCCGCCGGGTCAACGGCTGCGACAATCTTGTCGAGCTCGCTCGTGCCAAGTACGGCGTCGACCTCCGGTAACTGGTTGAGGAGGTCCTGGCGATAACGCTCGACGAGGCAACCGGCCACGACCAGTCGTTTCAACTTGGCGCTCTCTTTCAGTTCGGCCATTTCGAGAATCGTCCGGATCGACTCCTCTTTTGCCGTCTGGATGAACCCGCAGGTGTTGACGACCATCACATCTGCCTCTTCCCGGACGGTGGTCAATTCATAGCCATGCTGCTTCAACTGCCCCATCATCACTTCGCTGTCGACGAGGTTTTTGGGACATCCGAGGCTGACGAAGCCGATTTTCTGTACTGCTGTGCTCATATGATTCGCGGTTCTCTCTGATTCACGCCGGTTGAAGTCCGGCAAATTTCTCGATCAGCTTCTTTTGGCCAAAGCCTGGAAAGTTGATTGTCAGCTTGGCCTTGTCGCCATCACCCTCACGGCGGACGATCAGCCCAACGCCATATTTTGGATGCCGAGCCCGTGATCCAACCGCAAGCCCGGTTGCGCCGGGACCATCGGAACTCTTCGCGGGCGGCGCCTCCTGTTTTGGGATCTCGACATCGCGTCCCTGCCGGGCAAAGAATTCGCGCACCCCATCGACGGAATTGTAAGTCTGACCGGAAAACTTCTTGTCGCGAGCCGGGGGAGCTGCCTGGCGAGTCGATCCACCACCCGTTCGCGGCTGGACACGCTGATTTTCGGATGTCGCCGGCTTGCGTGACTGGCTCAGCCAGCTTGCCGTGCGCGACATGTCCTCGATCAGGTCCATCGGGAACTCATTGAGAAAGCGCGACGGCTCTGTCGGCAGGGTTTCGCCGTAAACGCGCCGCAGCCGGGCGTGTGTCAGATAAAGGTTCTTTTCGGCGCGGGTGATTGCGACATAGCAAAGGCGCCGCTCCTCTTCGAGAGCGGCCTGGTCTCCCGCCGTGCGCGAATGTGGGAAGAGGTTCTCCTCGAGTCCGGCAATGAAGACGACCGGAAATTCGAGCCCCTTCGCCGCATGCATCGTCATCAGGGTCACCGGCGCCTCCCCTTCATACTGGTCTGTATCGGAGACGAGCGCCGCGTGGTCGAGAAAATCGCGCAGCGTCTCTCCGCGCTGCTCCGATTCGACCGCCGCGTTGACCAGCTCTTCCAGGTTGAGCAGTCGTGCTTCAGACTCCTCTGTTCCCTCGCTCTTCAGCATTCGCTCGTAACCGCTCTCAATGATCGTCGCCTTGATCACCTCGCTCAGCGGATTGCTCGGGTCCGCCGCCTGTCCGGCAATCGAACTGACCAGATCATAAAAAGGTCGCAGTGCGTTGACGATCCGCGACGGCAGCAGATTCTGACTCACTATTCGCTCGACCGCTCCCCAGAGCGAGACGTCCCACTCTTTGGCGAGCCGGTCGATCTCGTCGAGTGACGTCTTTCCAAGCCCACGCGCCGGCGTGTTGATTACTCGCATAATCGCGATCGAATCGGCCGGATTGAGCGCCAGCTTGAGGTATGAGATGACATCCTTCACCTCGGCACGCTCGTAGAAGCTGAATCCCCCAACCAGGTTGTAGCGGATGCCTGCCCGCCGGCACGCCTCTTCGAAGAGTCGTGACTGGGCATTGGTTCGGTAAAGAACGGCGGCCCGAATATTGGCGTTCCGCCGCAGATGCTCTTCGATCCGGCTGATGATCCAGCGTGACTCCTCTTCGCCATCGTAGAGTTGCGCATAGCGAATCTTCTCGCCCTCATTGTTATTGGCCCGCAGCACCTTGTCGAAACGCTCCTTGTTGTGGGCGATGACGTGGTTGGCGGCCTGGAGAATTCGGGCGGTCGAACGGTAGTTGTCTTCGAGCTTGATCACCCTGACATTCGGAAAGTCCTTCTCGAAGCCGAGGATGATCTGGAAATCGGAGCCGCGCCAGCCATAGATCGCCTGTGATTCGTCACCCACAACGCAGAGGCTGCGCTCTTTCCAGAAATCGTCGGGCCGTTTTCCAAGGTTGAGGGCCAGATCGCCCTCGACCAGCATTCGGGTCAGCGAGTACTGAATTCCGTTCGTATCCTGAAACTCGTCGACCAGCACGTGCCGGAAGCGCTGGTGATAGTATTGACGCGTTTCAGCCGAGTTGCGCAAAAGTTGAACCGTCAGCAGGAGCAGGTCATCGAAGTCGAGCGCGTTTGAGGCGTGGAGCCTTTGTTCGTAAATGGCGTAGACACGCGCGATCTCCTGGCGGCGGGATGTACCATAGTCGATCCGCGCACCATATTTTTCAGGGTTTTCACCACGATTCTTTGCGCTGCTGATCGCGCTCTGGACGACACGCGGTGTCAGCTGCTTGTCGTCAAACCCGCAGTCGCGGATGCATTGGCGCACCAGTCGCTGCTGTTCATCGGAGTCGTAGATGGTGAAGGATTTGGTAAACCCCTGCCCAAGTTTCTCGATGTCGCGGCGCAGAATTCTGACGCAGAGCGAGTGGAAGGTCGCAATCAGCGGTGAACCGGAGCGCGGACGATCCCCGAGCAGCTTTTCGACGCGCTCCTTCATCTCGCCCGCCGCCTTGTTGGTGAAGGTCACGGCCAGAATCTGCTCCGGCCGCGCTCCCGTCTGCTCAATCAGGTGGACGATTCGAAAGGTGATGACGCGCGTCTTGCCGCTCCCGGCTCCGGCCAGAATCAGCAGCGGCCCTTCAACTGTCAGCACCGCCTCGCGCTGCGGCGGATTGAGCCCCTCCAGCCGCTCGGCCGGCGTCATCGGCGGGCTGGTTGCTCGTGGTGCGGCCCCGGTAAACTGCGGAGTCACTTGTGGGGTGGGCCGCCCCTTGCCTGGTGTAGTTGCCCGTGGCGGGGCCATTGGAGCTGATCGTCGAGCTGCCGGTGGGGGAGCTGCCGGCGGGGGAGCTGCCACTGGTGGAGCTGCCGGTGGGCGAGCTGCCACTGGTGGAGCTGGCGTGGGAGGCACCGGTGTCGGAGGGACGACCGGCGTCGCGGCAGTCTCCAGCTCACCCTCATTGCTGAGCGCCAGTAGTTTATCGAATAATGGATGATTCACTTATGTTGTCCAATGCCTGCAATCCGGTCAATCACCGGGGCAGAGTGTCGCCACTACTGCGGCGGTGATCAGTTCTCTTCGACCGGCAAAATCCGGAGTCAGATCATCACTTTTGCAATCGTCTGCCGCTGCATGTTCGATGAGGACTGTCAGCGGCAGAATAATCATCGACACTTCATCCTGCGCCTCCGCCACCTCGCATTTTATTTCTGCAATACAGTCTGGCAGTACAGGCTGATTGCCGCGGGGACTCGATTGTCGAACCGTAATAATAACCGATCGGGGGGCCGAAGAGCCATCAGCGGCGACACGATTGCCGGAAGAATCGACCGCTCTTTTTGTCGCCCGCTGTTGGCGTCAATAACTGGACTTCCATTTGACAGTGGTTATACTCTACCTGACAACGCACTCAATCAAATTTATTCAACAGGAGATTCGACTCATGATCAGCAGAAGAGAATTCGCGCGTCAGACGGCCATGGGCCTGACAGCTGCCGCACTGCCAGCACTTCCGGTAGTGCCCGAGCTTTCGGCACTGGCGACTCCCGTTGCGGAGAAGTCAGGTCTGAAAAAGGGCATCATCATCAGCATGCTTCCAAAGGATCTG
>JBEIMN010000152.1:0-6998 GCA_040378705.1 Acidobacteriota bacterium | reverse complement strand
GTGCGGCCCTTGGACGGAGCAGAGAGGAGTTTGAGCAGACTGATGGCGGAGAGGGTGGGATTCGAACCCACGGTACCCTTTCGGGTACAACGGTTTTCGAGACCGCCCGATTCAGCCACTCTCGCACCTCTCCGTTTCTTTAAACTACAAATCTTAGATCTGTACTTCTCTCTTTTTCCATCAGGAGTCACTTAATTACGACTTGAATCGTGATCAGAGGGTAGCGGCGGAATAGCCCGTGAAACTAGTCAGAACTTGTCTGAGCAGTTCGGCCGGTGCGTCGTGCGCGAAAAAACGACTGCATAATTTCGCGGCATTCCTCGGCAAGGATACCCGATGTGACTTCTACTCGATGGTTCAAAGAACTGTTATCAGCAATCCGGAAGACCGATTCGATCGCTCCGGCGCGCAAGTCAGGTGTACCATAGACCAGCCTGGAGATCCGGGCATTGATCAGTGATCCGGCACACATCGCGCAAGGCTCTACGGTTACATAGAGCGTCGATCCGGTCAAGCGATAATTTCCAATCTGCCGCGCCGCCGCACGAATCGCCTGTATCTCCGCGTGGGCGGTTGGATCGGTCAGACCGATCGGGCAATTGAATCCGCTACCGATGATGCGTCGGTTCAGGACAATCACTGCTCCAACGGGAACCTCACCGTTTATCTCCGCCTGACAGGCCTCGGAGATCGCGTGGCTCATGTAAAACTCGTCGTGGGTCATTCAAGGTATCTCAATTAAGGTACTCAACCCCGAGTATTCCACCCGATACCAGACAAGGCACCATCCCGAATCAATCCGGGATCTTAGTAGCAGAGCCGCCCAACTGTCAAGAGGTATCAGGAGCAACTCCGTCATCCTGGCAGCCGATCTTAACGAGCCAGGGCGGAGTCGACCCCGGGCTATGGTTTCATAAGCGCTTCGATTTCGTGGCGGGTCTTTGGCACATCTGAAGTGAGTACTTCGCAACCGGTATCCGTGACCACGACATCGTCCTCGATTCTGATGCCGATATTGAAGAACTCCTCGGGCACGAGTTCGGCGCCAGCGGCGATGTAGAGGCCTGGTTCGACGGTAAATACCATCCCCGGTTCGAGAATTCGCCAGTCATCGCGGGTCTTGTAGCGACCGACATCGTGAACATCCATCCCGAGCCAGTGGCCGGTGCGGTGCATGAAGAATTTGCGGTAAGTACCCTTTTCGATCACCTCGGCCGGGCTGCCGGAGAGGAGTCCGAGGTCGACCAGCGAGTGCGCGATGACACTGACGGCGTGTTCGTGAAGAGCCATGAAGCTCACGCCTGGCCTGACCATGCTGATCACCTCCTGGTTGGCGTGGAGGACTGCGTCATAGATCGCCTGCTGAGCCGGGGTGAACCGGCCATTGGCCGGGAAGGTCCGGGTGATGTCGCCGGCAAAGTTTTTGTATTCGGCGCCGGCGTCGATGAGGACAAGGTCGCCGTCGTCGATCTGCTCCTGGTTTGTATTGTAGTGGAGGATTGTCGTGTTGTAGCCGGAGCCGACAATCGAGGGATAGGCCGGGCCGGTGGCACCGTGACGGCGGAACGTATACTCGACGGTCGCTTCAAGCTGGTATTCGTACATTCCGGGGCGGCACTCACGCATGGCGGCGACGTGGCCGGCGGCGGAGATCCGTGCGGCGTGGCGAAGGTGTTCGATCTCCTGAGGGCTCTTGCGGAGCCGCATTTCGTGGAGGATGAAGGATGGATCGACGATTGTTCCCGGGCCGTAGACGCCGGTACGGACAAGTTCGCGAAGCCGGCTCAGTGTCGAGATGATCCGCTGGTCGAAGCTTTCGTGGAGGCCGAATCGATAGTAGAGGGTCTCGGCATCAGCGAGGTAGCGGGGGAGGATCTGGTCAATCTGCCCAATATCGTATGCGGCATCGGCGCCGAATTCGCGCACGGCGCCCTCGACACCGGTGCGGAGTCCCGTCCATATCTCTTCCTCGCGTCGCCGTGGCCTGACAAACAGGATGTAACGATGTGTCGGATGCGACGGAGCGATGACGGCGACGCAGTCCGGTTCATTCAATCCGGTCAGAAAGTAGAAGTCCGAATCCTGGCGAAACTCGAAATCGGTGTCAGCATTGCGGCGAATCTCCCGTCCACCCGGGATGACGGCGACGCTTCCCGCCGGCATTTTCCCGATAAACTCTTTTAACCGATCTGGCAATCTATCTGGCCTCATTCGTCTCTCTCCTCCTCGCGTGCTGCTGTGATGCTCGATTTACCGGTCACGGTCACGTTCTTCCGGATCGGTTCGGCAGTAGATTACCCAAAATTTACGGTGACGCAAAGTGCGCACCAGATTTTGGCCATTGTGGGTGAGGGATTTGGGTGAAGGGAGGAGGCTCTCCCGGGATTTTATTCGATCTTTTCGGCGAAGCGGGGTAATATCAGATTCTGTTCTTCCGCCGTGTCTTCTCTTCGTTGAAGGCACGGCGAGGGACAAGGTTAAATACTCGAACTGGGAGCGGCCCGATGAGCACTATGACTCTTACAACGACCAACCTGACCGATCTTCTTGAGCGTCTGGCGCGACGTGAACACCTGTCTCACGACGAGTGGAAAGAGGTCATTACCAGCGCTGGCACCGAGGAGCTTCGCCGTCTTGCCGATGATCTGCGACGTGAACTTCATCCGGATGATGTGGTGACCTATGTCGTCGATCGCAACATCAACTATACCAATGTCTGTTTTTCAGTCTGTAATTTTTGTGCCTTCTACCGTAAACCCGGCCACGAGGAGGGGTATGTCCACAGTTACGAGGAGATCTACGGCAAGGTTGAAGAGATGCTCGCAATTGGCGGCAGTGGGGTTCTGATGCAGGGGGGGCTCCACCCGGAGCTTCCGCTCGAATATTACACCGGGCTGCTGCGTGAACTGAAACAGCGATATGGAATTCATCTCCACTGTTTTTCGCCGACGGAGATTTACGGGATGTCGAAGACCTTTGGCATGAGCAACGAAGCAGTGCTGCGTGAGCTCCTCGCGGCCGGGCTTGACAGCATTCCGGGGGGTGGGGGAGAGATCCTGATCGACGAGATCCGGCGCAAGCGTCGCACGGAGTGCAATGGGCAGGAGTGGCTCGATGCGATGGAGGCCGCGCATCAGCTCGGGATCAGGACGACGGCGACGATGATGATCGGGTATGGTGAGACGATAGACCAACGGATCGAGCACCTTGAACTTCTGCGACAGCTTCAGGCACGGACGCTTGCCGCTGGTCATCCGGGTTTTGTCTCGTTCATTCCGTGGACATTCCAGCCCGACAATACTGCGATCGGCAAGGTTATTCCGACACGCCTTCCGGCGGAAGAGTACCTGCGCTGGCTTGCACTGGCGCGGATCTATCTCAACAACATACCGAATGTCCAGGTTTCGTGGCTGACGGTCGGGCTCGCCGACGGTCGCCGTGGGTTGCACTTTGGGGCAAACGACATCGGGTCGACCATGATCGAGGAGAATGTCATCTCGAAGGCTGGCGCCAATCATAAGGCGACCGAGGAGATGCTTCGACAGGTGATTATCGAGGAGGGATTCACTCCCCGTCAGCGAAGGGCGGATTATAAGCGGCTCGATTGAGTGACAGGGTTTTGGTGACGGCTCGATCAACTTTTCTTTTCAGCTCCTTTTCATCTGTTGGACAAAGATTGTAAACAGGTGTACGCTTGGTCGTCGCCGTACATGCCGCAGAACACGCTATAGGTTCATGATGCGGTCTAAACTCCACCTCCGGGCAATACCCGGTATCCGAGTTGGGCTGCGGTTCTGAATGAGGAACTTTTGGGCAAGCAGGCATTTTGGGCAAGCAAACGTGAAGATGTTGGCCCATTGATCCAATCTTTGACCGGCGATTTTTTAATCTGTTTGTCTCTTTTATCTGACTGACCAGGTGGGTAAGTCCTGCATTATTCTATTTTTTGGTCTATCTGTCCGGCTTAGTGAATTCTTTCCCGAGATTGCTTTCGCAAGGGAGCGCAAAGGAGTTGGCCCGGATCGAGCAACAGACAAGACCGGATCGGACCTGGCCAGACCGGTAAAGACTGGTGAAGACCGGTGAAGAGAATAGAGAACCGATTTGGCATATTTGGCACATGAATGCCAGTCTGCATTCATAATCGCATTTATATCAGCTTGTAGTAAGTTGCAGACAAGTTACAGACTGAAAATTTATCATTGATTTGATGATCAGTGTCGCAATGGCGGATAAAATCGTGATTAGTAAACAAATCGTGAACGGTGATTAGTAAAGAGGTCGTGATCGGTGATTAGTAAATCGGTGATTAGTAAAGAGGTCGTGATCGGCAAGAAGACCGTGATCGGAAAAATCATAAAGTCGGCGATCGAGATGGCGGCGGGTGAACCGCTCCCGCCATCGCTTTGTATTCTTAATGCTACCGCCTGGTCGGTAGCACCAAATACTAAACGCCAGTTCCGCGCCGGTGGATAAAGGTCCAAGATTATTTCAGAACCCGAGACCCTGGCGAAAGGAAAATTTAGAACCTGCCGGGGTTTTTTATTTTAGAGATTAACGGGCGATATCAATATGACATTACTGGAAAGATTGGGAGTTGAGCAGGAGCGTGATGCCTGTGCCATTGTTGCGAGTGTCAAGCGAAATGGTCAGCCGTCGCACGGCAATGTGAAGCGGACGCTGGAAGCATTGACGAAGATGGGGCATCGAACGGGAGAGATCGCCGGCGAGGGAGACGGGGCTGGGATACAGACGGACATTCCGCGAGAGATCTGGAAGCTGCGTTTAGAAGATGCAGGTCTGATTGGGGATACGGTCAATCACCCCTATTTCACGGTGGCGCACATTCTGTTGCCGGCGGCGGAGGTTTCGCGCTACGACGAGATCAAGCAGAAGGCGCGGGAGATCTTTGCTGATGGCGGTCTTGAGGTCGTCTTTGATTGCAACGCGGAGACGCGCCGGGAGACGCTTGGTCCGCTGGCGCGACTGAATGAGCCGCTCTACTGGCAGGTGGTAGCTTTGCCGCGAGGGGCGCGGCCAATGGGGAGCCGTGAGACGTTCCACATTCATTTGCGGATTGAGCGGGAGTTGCCGGTGCACGTGGCATCGTTGAGCAACAATAACGCCGTCTACAAGGTCCGTGGGGATGCGGAGGCACTGCGCCGTTATTTTCCGGAGTTGTCACGCCCGGAGTTCAAGTCTGCGATCACGCTTGGGCATGGAAGGTATTCGACAAACACCAATTCAGCGGCGGAGAAGGCGCAGATGTTTTCGACGCTTGGCCACAATGGTGAGATCAACTCGATCGATCGGCTGGCGCGGGAGGCGGCGGCGCTGGGAATTCAGTTGCCGAACCAGGCGAGTGATTCGCAGATCCTTGACCGGACGGTCGAAGGGCTGATGTTTGCGAATGGGATCTCGCTGATGGAGGCGATCGAGATTCTGTTTCCGCCGGTCTGGAGCGAGAGCGAGAAGTTTGACACGCCGATGAAGGCGTTCCACCGCTATTTCCGGCGGGCATTCGGGTCGTTGGCGCAGGGGCCGGCGGCGATCATTGCCCGGGAGGGTGACGAGATCGTCTTCAGTTGCGACGCGCTGGGGCTGCGCCCGCTCTGGTTTGGGGTGACGGAGAAGGAGTATTTTGCGTCGTCGGAGAAGGGAGTGGTGCCGCTCGATCATATGATTGTCGATCCGCGGCCGCTGGCGCCCGGCGAGAAGATGGGGTTGTTGGTTCGGCGTGCGCAGGGTGACGCGATTGTTTATGAGCATCAGGAGATGCAGCAGCGGATCTTCAAGCTGGCGGCGCAGCGTTACGATTTCCGGCGTCTGAACGAAGTGGTGATGAAGGCAGAGTCCTTTGACCTCGGAGTGCCAGCCGGCCCAAACTCTAGATTAAATGGATTGGCCGGATCCGATGAATTGAGTGATGAGGTGGAGGCGGTCGATCGGTTCGCGAACGAGTCACCTGAGGACGCGCTTTCGCTCGAGGAGGAGCAGCAGGATCGAGTGATTCGGATCGAGCGAACGCTGGCGGCGACCGATGCGCTGGCGGCGATGGGGTGGACCAAGGAAGAGGTCGACAATCTGATGACGATGGTCACGGGCAAGGATCCGCTGAGCGGACTTGGCTATGACGGTCCGCTGGCGGCGTTTTCGAAGGTGCGACGCAACCTGTCAGACTATTTTCAGGAGCGGGTGGCGGTGGTCACCAATCCGGCGATCGATCGTGTGCGTGAGGGGGATCATTTCTCCGTTCGGGTCTTTCTGGGACGGCGACCGTCGCTGGCGCCCGGCGGATCGATGACGCAGCAGATCGAGATGAAGTCGCCGATTCTGCTTGGTGGCGGGGGGACTTCCGATCCGGAGTTTCTGCTCGCTCATCGTGCCGTGGCGAAGGAGTTTGGGACAGCGCTGATCGATGATCTGGCCTATGAGTTTGAGCAGAGCCTCGGGACTGGCGCCACGCGGTTTTCGTCGGAGCAGCGTTTGCGGGAGCTCCGAAGCCGGGTTGCCGGTGGATCGGGGGTGCTGGGTCTTGCGAGTGGGCCGGGGGGGATGACTGATCTTCCGATTGGCCTTCGGATTGTGACCGTCGATCTGACTTATGGCGAGGAGTCGACGCTCGCTGAGACGCTTGATCGGATCGTGCGGGAGTCGATTACGGCGGTGCAGGGTGGGGCGACGATTCTGGTTCTTGACGATTCGCGTGCCTACGATGAGTCGTTGCTTTTTGTCGATGGGCATCTGGCGCTGGCGACGGTCGACCAGGCGCTCAACCGATCGATCGATCTGAGCGTTTCGGGCTGTGCGGTGACGATCGATGTGACAGGTATCGGCGCATCGGGAGATGGTGCAGCGGATCCGGCAGATTTTGAAGAGAGTCTGCGCCGGCAGTGCAGTCTGGTTCTCAAATCGGGCCAGTTGCGTAACCTGCATGACATCTGTTTCGCGCTCGGATCAGGGGCTGACGCGGTCAATCCCTATGCGATGTATGAGGT
>JBEIMN010000151.1:0-7014 GCA_040378705.1 Acidobacteriota bacterium | reverse complement strand
GATCGAAATTGCGGAGAGTACTGCCTGTCGACCATCGAACTCACGAACCAGCGCGGTACCGGCAAGCCAGTTATGCTGCGTCGGAAGACCTGTCTCCATGTCCTGTGCGACAACGATCAGGTAGCCGAAGATCCCCGGATCATAGTCGCTCATCAGATAGCTCATGGTCTGACTTGGGGCGAGTGATTGTCCGGAATCCGCGACACTGCACGAGCTGCCGTCCACCATGTAAAAGTGGAGCGCAATCGACTTGTTCTGATTCAGATTGGTGATATTGATCTGCGTATCGCCAAGCAGCGGGTTGATCGGGTTGCTGGTGAAGCGATTGAAGAAGAGGATGCTCCCAGGTTTGATGTCGCTGTAGTTGTTTGAGAGCGTCTGGGCCATCCCCATCCCCGGCAGAATCGCGAGGAACGCGACCGCAAGAATGGTTTTGAAGATATTCGACAGATTGCGATAGGTCATATTCCCTCCAGTGAACCGCACCTCGTCGGGACAGGTTCAATTCGTGTCTTATTACTTGATTTCATCGGCTATCATCGACGGGCAAACCGGTGTCAGGCTGGCGTGGACGCTCGCCTGTCTGGCTCCTTCAGGACAATAGTCATCGGGTTGTCAGTTCCAACATCAACTTCCCTCGACTTCGAGCGGCCATGGAGTGGGGAAGGTCGCTCGTTAGATCCTGGCCGACGGCACCAAGAGGGGGGTCTCAATAACTCCAAAATGGAGCATGTCAAATCGTGGGACTGGCGTCAAGCGACTGAAGCTGGCCGCGCATACGGGGGAAGGACACGACCAAACCAGAGTCAATATAACATGACTCGCCTCATAGATGGGAAGAATCATCTCCGGGTTGTTCGGTCGCGGAAATAATTTCCGGCGACCGCCAGTTTGATAAATAAAAAAGTCGTAAGGTAATCACCTTTTATAGAGAATGTAGAAGGTCTGGCGGCGGGCATCGAAGGGGTAGTAGCGAAGTCGGCCAAAGATCCTGCCCGGGAGTCTGTATTCGCGACTAAGCATCAGCTCGAAGCCGGCATCGGTGAAATCACGCGCCGTGAGGTGATACCAGTCAGGGCCTGTCTCCTGATCCCAGAAGACGAGTGTTCCGCTCGCCAGTCCACCGATCATCTCGATATTCTGCCGGCGGTCGCCAGAGAGGCCGGGCATCTCCCAGTGGTCGCGGTCGAAGGCGATTCGCATGTAAGGCTGACTGTTGACGAGCCTCGTCACCGGAAGAGATCCGGGTGTCGCCGATTGCACGCGCGTGAAATCGGCGTGCATCTCGTCAATTGCCCGTGCGTCACGACCGTGACGCAGCAGATCGGTGAAGCCGAGACAGAAGATCAGACTGGCGATCAGCGCGATTGCTCGCCGCCGCCCCGGCAGGAAGGTCGAGAGCCATTGCCACCCGGCCAGGGCGATCACTGCCGTCGCCGGCGCGACACAGACAAAGTAGCGCGCATAGCCGGCCGCCCCGAACCAGCCGCGCGAGAAGAGCACCGAGTGGACGATGAAGATTGTCAGAAACGCGCTCACTCCAAGCGCGAAGCGCCGCTGCCGCCAGAGCGCTATCATTCCGGCGATAAATGATGGAAGAAAGAAGGGCCCGATGATCATCGGCAGCAACAGTACATACCACCAGAGCGGACCTGTTCCGTTGGCCTGGCTGGAGGGGTTCCAGTCGGGCGGCCAGTTGTGCGGAATCCATAACCCATCCCCGGTCATGAGCCAGGCCGCTCCCCACCAGATCACCATTCCCAGTGCCAGAAAGAGGCTCTGCCCAAGCTTTTTCCAGGGGATCATTCCTCTGCCGGCCTCGTTCATTCGCACCAGGAAGCCGGCACCCGTCTCCCACGCTCCCCAGAGCACCCCGATGAAGAAGCCCTCGGGCCGAACCAGAATCAGCAGCGAGACCGTCAGGATCGCTGCAAACTCACGCCCTTCGGCCCGCAATCGAAGCGCGATCACGAATAGAAGTGCGAACAGCGGCTCGGTGTAGACCCCTGTACTCAGTTCCCAGAACGCCGGTTGGAGGAAGAGTAGCGGTATCACCATCTCCGGTGACGGCAGCGCAAGGCGTCGCGCAAGACGCCACGTCTGCTGGGCCGTCAACAGGCAAATCCCAAGCGTGAAGACCCTTGCCCCAATGTACCCCCACTGTGCCGCAAATGAATAGCTGAGCGTGAAGAGCGGGCGCGCCCAGACCGAGAGCAGATATTCAGGATGAGTCCACGCCCAGCGCGCAAACAGGTAATGGTAGCCGGAATCGAGCTGGTCGGCATCAGGATAGAGACCAATCTGCAGTAATCCCAGCAACAGCGCCCCGACCAGCAATAGTGTCCCGCCCAGCCAAACGGCTGGCCGCCCTGACTGCCGGTGATTCATTTCCACGCTTTCGGCCTCACCCATTGTCGATGCCACCATCCTTCACCAGATAAAACAGGGGCAGAGAGAAGGTCGATTCTCCCTGCCCGCCGATTGTGACCATTGCTGCTGTCCGACCAGCTCCCGCCGGTCAGCGTCTTTACCATCAATTCTGTGCCCAATGCACAGGCATATTTCTATGCGTAAGAGTGAAGACCCGGAAGAATGTAGCTAACTCCGAGATAGGTGAAGATCACCAGCAGGAACCCGATCAGCGCGAAATAGGCGCTGCGGCGTCCCGTCCATCCGTGCGCCATCCGTGTATGCAGGTAGCCCGCGTACGAGAGCCACGCGACGAGTGCGCCGGTCTCCTTGGCGTCCCAGCCCCAGTAACGTCCCCACGACTCGTTTGCCCAGATCGCTCCGGTGACAAGCAGAATCGCCAGGCCGGCAAAGGCGACGCCGACTGTCTTGTAGGTCATGCTGTCAACCTTCTCCAGCGGTGGCAGGCTTGCCCGGATCTTATCCGTCCGGATACTGAAGAGGACGAGGAAGAGCGTCACCACCAGCAACGACATCACCGCCGCAATCTCGACCGGATTGCCACGCGCGTCAAGAACCAGCGAGCTGCCATTGCTCTGCAGCCAGTTCGCGCCGACGTTGACCAGATTCTCGACCGACTGGCCGGACGCTTCACGACCGGCGAGAGTCTTTCCAACCTGATAAAACTGATCCTGACCGACCAGTGATCCGACGATGCCCATCGTTTTGATGCGGTAGAAGAGCAGCCCCGTCGCCGCCGCCTGCAGGATCAGTGATCCACGCAGCATCCAGTGGCCCCAGCGTGATCCGGATTCGACACTGCGGTAGAGATAGAGCAGAAATGCGATCGTCGAACCGATGGTCAGAATCAGCGCGAGACTCATCAGGAATCCAACCCCGGGCAGCGCGACACGCGCCCCACTGTTGAACGCTCCGCCAGGATGGATCACCACCGGGTTCAGGCTGTAGCTCATCGTGAACGGATTGAAGGCCTTGATTCCACCCATCAGCCAGACAAAACCGTAGACGATGACCAGCGCCGAGGTGACGACGACCGACATCTGTTCGACCTTCACTCCGTCTTTCAGCAGGTAGACGACGGCGAGCGCGAAACTGACCAGTGCCACACCGTAGCTCAGTGACGCGACGCCAACGTGGATCGGTCGCCAATAGCTGTCAAGCACCGGTGGCAGATTGATGAAATTGTTGCCGATGAAGATCGCCAGCAGCAGAATCAATGACATCAACGGCATCGAGAGCGCCCCGACGAAACGCCCGTTCTCCCGATAACTGAGAATCATCGTCGCGATCCCCGCGCCGAAAGCGAAGGCGACCGAGAGGTCGTAGAGATTGGCGAACGGAATATAACTGAAGAACCACCAGAAATGGTATTCGCCCGTAATCTGGTTCGTCATCCGGATCCAATTTTCGCGGTCACCGGCAGCAACCCAGCGGATCAGCCAGCTCGAGAGATTACAGAAGACTCCGATCGCCCCAATCCAGACCCCCAGCCGTTGCAGAAACCCGATCGGCGCCCAGAGATTGGTCATCAATGCTGCCGCAGAGATGATGTAGCAGAGCAGCGAAAGGACGATCAGTGTCCCATCGGCCGGTACCGCACCCGCCCCAAACTTGATGCGCGCCGCGACCATCAGCGCCGCCCCGATCAGCGGAAGCAGTGCCGGCAGGTAGCTGGCAAGCGATGCCTGTGCCCCGAAGCCGGGCGAATCGGACCCCTTGCCGGTCGCCGCTCCGAGCGACGGATTCATGGACTTAATTGCTTGACTCATCTATAGTTCCTCCATACACGGGCCCTCATACAAAGGCCCACTAAGGCAGACAAAGGCAAAACAGAGGCAAGTATCGCCGGAATCGAGACAATCCCGGCCGCTCTGCTCAACTGTTTTTCACCAGGGCAATCATTTTGTTTACGCGGTCTTCGAAGCCAAGTCGATTACGATTGGCATCGCCGCCGAAGAAGACTTTGCCCTCCTCGATCACTATCCAGAGCCGCTGGTGTGAGAAGAAGAAGACACCGATCAGGGTCAGGCAGAGAATGGTAAACCCAACATAGACGACCTTCGTTCCCGGATCATACTGCACTGAGAGGATGTGCGCGAGCGGCACTTTTTCGAACTCGGCCAGGCTGAACTGATAGCCAGCCGGCCAGGTCAGTTTCGATTGCAGGAACGGGGCACCGGCAATCTCCGATTTGAATTTGTCTGTAATCGCCCAGAACTCACTCTCGACACCGCTGGGGTCGATAAAGATGATGCGAGCCGCCGGATTCTCGTACTCGGTTGAGCCGTAATCGGGCTGTCCCTCGCGGGAGAAGACGAGATGCGGATTGAAATCCGTATACTTGAGCCGCGCTCCATTGCTCAGGCGCCCTTCGCCATTGCGCGGAATCTCCACCTTCTCCACACGTCCGTCCGGCAAGGCAGCCTGGAGCGTGATCGTTCGAGCGTTGCCCATCGGGTTGTAGGAGGCCTGGAATAGTCTGTACCCACGGTAATCGTAGGGGCTGTTCATATGAACCAGCGCCTCTGTCGAACGGCCAGTCTCCTTGTCGTGAATTTTAACCCGAGTCAGCCAGTCGAGCGTGTTGCCGGCGTCGAGTCCACCCTCGCGCTTGATCAGCTTCTGCTGGATGTCGACACCCTCGACGGTGAAGGGCAGTTGCAACTCGCGCTGGCCAACGGCAAACTCAGAGGTCGCCTTCTCGACGTTGAAGACGTTTTGAATCATCCGGTCCGCGGCGCGGAACGGCGTTACCGGGAGTGAACCGGTGAAGCCGCGGCTGGTCAGGAATCCGCCAAGAAAGATTGTCAGCAGGCCAACGTGGACGGCATAAGCGCCAAGCCTGTTCCAGGCACCACGTTCGGCAAATATGGTCGTTCGCTCTTCCGCCTCGGTCACACGAATCCTGAATCTGCTCTGCCGGGCCGCTGCCGCGGCGCGCTCGGTCAGCTCCTGACGAGCCACCCCCGGCAATTCGATCTGATTGCGGAACCGCTGCGACATGGCAAAGGTCGGCGAGGCGGTCAGCTTCTTTCGTCGGACGAAACTCCACGCCGCCGGAAAGTGGTCGATCGAGGCGAGGATGATGTTCAGACTGAGCAGCAGCAGCAGGACGTTGAAATACCAGGCGTGGTAGATGTCAAAAAATCCGAGCCGCCCATAGACTATCTTTTCCGCCGGGGTCAGCTCGCCGTAGTAAGCGCTAAAAGTTTCGAGCTCCTGCTGCTGGATCAGCATTCCGATCATACACGCGATGATCAGCAGCACCAGCAGGACGATTCCTAATGGAATCGAACTCAAACCAGCGAGAAAACGATCGATAATCCGTCCAATCATCGCGGTCACTCCGGTCACCCCGGTCACCCCAGTCGCTGAGGCCCCGCCGGACTGAAGCACCGGCTGGCTGGAATCGGAATCGTTCGAGCTGTTGACCTTCTCCCCAGTTGCCATTTTGCACCCCTGACAATTATTACAATCAGGACGAACCACGCAGGTCGCCACATTCAACCTTTACCCGCAGAAGACGCCCGTGAAACTCCCGACAGAAGACGCCCGTGAAACTGCTCTCGACCCGGGTAGGCCACGAGGTCCGAAAACCCTGCTCACGATGTCTGACTTCCACCGTTTGTCAGTGTAGCAGCAGCCACACTTTTCAGCAATTAAACAATACGCCACTCCCGGATCGCTCCCTTATAAACTGATCTTCGTCAACCCGCTTGTCGGCCTGCTCCGGCCTCGGTTAATATCAGGTGTCAATGAGGGGTGAATCACTTTTGCCAAAACATTTTCAGGCCATTTTCAGACCACTTCCAGACCACTCGAGGAATCCATTGTGAATCAGGAACAGAACGATCAGCAGCCACAGCGCACCTTACGGGTCTGCGAGGAATGCCGCGCCCTGACTCCGGTCCAGGCACCGCGCTGTGCAAGCTGTGGAGCCCTCTCGATCCACGCCATGATCGAACAGCAGCAGGCGCAGGAGGAGCAGCGCTTCACGCAGATCCTTGCCAGGCGCCCGGTTTCGATCACCTGGGCAATCCTGATCCTCAATCTGGCGATATACCTGCTGATGGTTAAAGTCGCTGGCGGCGGCTATGTCAACAATTTTATCCACATGAATGACATCGGCACGCTGATCGCGTTTGGAGCGAAGACCAACCAGCTTCTGCAGGACCGCGAGTGGTTCCGATTCGTGACGCCAATATTCATTCACGGCGGACTGCTCCATCTGGCGTCCAACTCATATGCGATCTGGATGATCGGGCCGCTGGTCGAGAAACTGTATGGCGGCGCGCGATTTTTCTTTATCTATATGGCAGCGGGGATTGGCGGAGTCTTCGGGAGTTACGCTGGTGGGCTTTCGCGCTCTCCGAACATTCCGGGCGTCGGCGCCTCCGGGGCGATCTTCGGACTCTTCGGTCTGCTGCTGATCTTCAGTTATCGCTACCGAAGGGATCTCTCGCCGGGGCTGCGCCAGTCGATAAAATCCGGAATAGTTCCGGTGATCGTGATCAATCTCGTCATTGGTTTCTCTATTCCGTCGATCGACAATGCGGCGCACATCGGCGGGTTGGTGAGTGGGAT
>JBEIMN010000150.1:0-7015 GCA_040378705.1 Acidobacteriota bacterium | reverse complement strand
GTTTCCCGTGCAGAGCCCCTGCGACGGCTGCTGTGTAACCTCGCTTCCAACGATGTTCGGCCCGTTGAAGGCGAGAAGATTTTCACCGCCAAGCCGGTTGAAGTGGACGTAACTGATCCCATAACCACCACGCAGAACCGTCTTCTGCATCGCCTGCCAGGCAAACCCGATTCGCGGTGACCAGTTGTTGCGATCCGGGTCGACCAGCGCACGGTCGTAGAGCGTACCGCTCTTCGCCCTGATCAGTGACTGCGTCGCCGGATCGAAGTTGGCGAGCAGGTTGTCCTTCTCATACTGCGGCGTCGCAAACTCGTACCGCAGACCAATGTTGAGCGTCAGCTTCTGATTGACCTTGAAATCATCCTGCAGATAGGCAAAATGCATCCGCTGCCGGTAGTTGACGATGACGCTGTTGTTGAGCGCATAGGTACTGCGCGCGCCGAAAAGAAAATCGGCCAGGTTGTAGATGTTGTTGCTCGCCGCGCCACTCGGACGGCTGAACTGGCCGGAATAGCTGTCCTGACCATACTTCGGATTGAAGTCATCGATCTGTGTATTGACCGTCTGATACTCGTAGCCAGCCTTCAGACTGTGGCCACGGAGAACAGTCGTATAGTTGACACGCGGGTTGATGACCGTCGGATCCTGGAACTGCGGGTTGCTGCTCTGGCGACCAAGTCCGGTATAACCACCGATGTTCTGTGAATTGAGACCACCGGCAAAACGCGGATCGGCCGGAAGACCGGGGAGGCGGAAATTCGCATCACCAACACCCGTTGGTGTCTTCCCAGCCTTGGAGCGCGAAATTCCAAGCCGAAATTCAAGCACCGAATTCCCGCTCAGGTTGTGTGTGACACCTGTCGCAAGCTGCTGGTTCAGAACCCGCACATAGGCGTTGGCCTGGCTGAATACCGGACCCGGAATCGTCGGCGCCTCGAAGTTGTTCATCTTCCGCTGGCTGAGCCGCGCAAAGATGGTCGTCTTCTGATTGAAAGTATGATCGACCTTCAGGTCGCCCTTGTCGTTGAAGAACTGGCTCCGCGGGAGATCCTCGAAGTTGTTCGAGACGAAGCCGGCCGCGGTCGTGCTGGTCGTCGGTCCGACCAACCCGGCCATGACTGAACGCGCGAACGGACTAATGTCGCTCGCCGGGATGATCCCGTCGGCGTAGACCGTTCCGGTAACCGGATTGCGAACCGCGATGCCAAGCTTCCCTTCACGCTGCGCGGCGGTTGGAACCGTCGCGAAACTGAGCGTCCGGGTGATCCTTCGGTATCCCTCATAGTTGAAGAAGAAGAAGGTCTTGTCCTTTGCAATCGGCCCACCGATCGTCATACCAAACTGATTCTGGATCAGCACCGGCTTCTGACCACGTGTCGGCTTGAAGAACCCGGTCGCGTTGAGCGCAGTGTTACGCAGATAATTGTATGCCGAACCGTGAAACTCGTTCGTACCACTGCGCAGTGAAGCATTGATCACCGCCCCACCAGCACGGCCAAACTCGGCGCTGAAGTTGTTGGTCTGAACCCGAAACTCCTGCACTGCGTCGGGTGAGGCCTGAATGACCTGGTTCGAAAACCCCTGGTTGCTTGTTCCGTAGGAGTTGTTGTCGATGCCATCGAGGACAAAGTTGTTGAGCGAACTGCGAAGCCCGTTGACGTTGAACGAGGCGTCCCGTCCACCTGACCCCTGGTTGTTGAGAACCGATTTGCGCACACCGGGCGAGAGCAGCGCGAGGTCTGCGTAAGCACGCCCGTTGAGCGGGAGGTTGACGATCTGCTGACGATTGATCACCTGCCCGCGATCGCTGCTCTCAACCTCGAGCAACTGGAGATTATCGGCCGAGATCGTCACCGTCTCGGTCACCGCTCCCGGCTTCAGCGACAAGTCGATCCGCTGCCGGGCATTGACCGTCACCTGAATGTTCTCGGTGATCGCCTTTGTAAAACCGGCTGACTCAGCCGAAACCGTGTAGGTGCCGATCCGGACGTTGAAGAACTGGAAATTCCCACCCTCATCCGTCGTCGCCGTCACCGTCACCCCGGTTCCGACATTTCGCAGCGTGACGGTCGCCCGTGGAACCGCCGCTCCCGCTGGATCGGTCACTGTTCCCAGAACCGCCGCCGTATCGAACTGCCCGTAAACAAGCGGTGCTGAAATAATCGCCATCACCAAAAACAGTGCCAGTCCCGAGACCAGCCTGCTTACGTGTCCTGCTGATGCGTACATTTATTCTCTATCCTCCTGAAACTTTAACAATGTCAAAACCTTCTCATATTGACCTGATTCGAGTCGCTCCGATTCAAAAAAGATCCGTGCTTCAGAATCAATAATAAAAGCAATACTAACGCAGCAATTTTAACGACCATGTATTCAGGTCGGCTCAGATCAATGTTAAGTTTGCGTTAAGATATACCAAATAATCCCGGGCGGAAACAACTTCCGCCCGGGATTATGAAAAAATGGATGCCCCAGCCTGTTGGCGATTCTATTTTGGATACTTACTGGCCGGGATACTTACGGGCAAACTCCGGAGAGTCAGAATCGAGCCGGGCAAGGTCGGTCGCTAGCGTCTCGATCACTTCGCGGAGTTCGAGATCGGCAAGCCAGTGTGGCGGAATGGCCTGACGTCCGAGCCTGAGGCCAAGGATATTGCCGGTGATTGAACCGGTGCTGTCGCTGTCGCCCGAGTGGTTGACTGAAAGCAGGAGCCCGCTCGTGAAGTCGTCTCCGGCGACAAGTGCACAGTAGAGCGAAATGGCAAGCGCCTCTTCGCCTACCCACCCACCGCCCATCCAGGCGAGCACCTCCGGCGAGGGGTCGATGGTCGGATCACGCCAGAGCGAGAGCGCTTTGTGGATCGCCCGGGCGCACTCTTCGTGGCCGACATTGGCGGGCGTTTCAAGTTGACGGAGCGCGGCTTCGATCGCCGCTTCGAGCGAGCTGCCTTGAACCAGATCGAAGATGATCGCGGCAAAGCAACCAGATGAGAAGTAGCCAGAGGGATGGCTGTGTGTAATGGCAGCCGACTCACAGCCGATCTGAAAAGCCTCCGCCGCCGTCTTTGCCACCAGTCCGACCGGGGCGACGCGCATGACGCCTCCACACCCCTTGCTGTTATTGAGCGGCTTGTCGATCCTCCCCATCTCATTCCACGAAAGGGCGGAGAGGCAGGTCAGGCCGGCGGCACGCTCACTGTAGAGGTCCTTGACCGTAATTAGCCAGCCATCGAATCGGGCTGGTTCAAAGTAAGGCGACTTCGAGCGACGGTCCTGGGTGTGAAGCCAGCGGAGGTATGACTGATAGATCAGCTCTGTCTCATCGCCATCCCCGGTCAACCGGCGACGTGTCGCGGCACGGAGCAGCCCTTCAGCAGTGAAGAGGGTCATCTGCGTATCGTCTGTGATGGCGCCTCGACGGCCATAGGCGAGCTCGAAATCGGTGATCCCGCGGGGACCATAGATGTCACGGATCCCATCGATCGATTTGAATTCGACCGCGGCGCCGAGCGCGTCACCAATCGCTCCCCCAAGCAGGCAGCCGGCAAATCTCTCTGTCCGATGCTGCAAAATTTCCGCGTCTTGTGGCTCGGTCATCTGGTTCCTGTGGTTGGTTCCTGTATTCTGTTTAATGATGTCGATGTCGGTTGACGATCCGGGTGCCAGCACGCCTGGACTGCCACCCTTTTGGGTGGAGTAACCCCGATCCCGCCTAACTTCCTGGCAATGGAGGTAGCGATTACGATTCTGAATTACTGAATCAACCGGCTGAAAATCCCAGTTCGAAAATTTACGACAAATGATCCGCTAACACAAGAACTCTACCCGATCGCGCTGGCGCATCTCAGGGCTTTTGCAAAGTCCACTTTTTTTCCAGGGCAATCGCATTTTGCGAGTTGGGCCTCCTGGGTGCGCGGGCCTCCGGCCCGCATGTCTTCACGTTTCACTGCGGCCACTAAGCGCCACTCAGTGCCACTCAGCGAAGCAGCACCAGTCCCAGCTCTGACAGCAGTTTCTCCGCTCCATTTTATCTCAAAGCGGCTCTGTGCCGGAGGCATGCGGACCGGAGGTCCGCGCACCCAGGCCACGCACCCAGAAGCCTCTCTCGGCAGCTCAGAATTCCTGTCATTGGGGCTTTGCGCATCGACTTCTCCGCTCCCTTCCCTTCTTCGCATGAGCCCCATCGGTAGTTACCAAAAAACTTATCCCAATTTCGGGCAATTCAAGTTACTATTTGAACTGGCCTGAAGGGTTAAGTCAACTTAAATTCCTGATCACCATCCCTGATCAGAATCTCTGGAGAATCGATGGAAAACGAAGCCATACTCGATCGCCTGTTCACCAGCAAGCAGATAAATCTCAATCGTGGAGAGCTCTTCGATCAGGCAATGAAGCCCTTTGACGAGGGGCTCGAACCGGAAAGAGTCGAGGGAATGCTGCTTGGCGTGGCAATCGGCGATGCGCTTGGGGCGACGAGTGAGAGCTACGTCCCGCGCGAGCGGCGCCACGTCTTCGGAGAGATCCGGGATTACCTGATGACACGCGGTGGTGAGCGGATCGGGCTGCCGACGGATGACACGCAGCTCACATTCTGGACGCTCGAGCAATTGATCAGGGATCGCGGGTTCAAGCCAGGCAATCTGGCTGACCAGTTTGTCGGGCGTGGAACCATCACTGGCGTCGGAAAGACCGTCGCCGAGTCGCTGCAACGGTACAGAAGTGGGAAACGGTGGTACGAGAGCGGACTGGAATCGGCGGGCAATGGAGCGTTGATGCGGATTAGTCCGATGCTAATTCCGCATCTCCGGAAAGGCGGGACGGATGTCTGGGTGGATACGGCATTATCGGCAATCATCACCCACAATGACCGTGCTTCGACATCGGCCTGTCTGGCGCTGATCGGGATGTTGCGTGACCTGCTGGAGATGAAGGAACCTCCGGATCCGGAGTGGTGGAGTGCACGGTATGTCGAATTGGCGCGTGATCTGGAAGGAAGATCTTTGTATCGTCCAGGTGGAACGCAATTCCCGGATTATCGTGGAACGGTCTGGAAATACGCGGAAAGATGCGTTCAGTGGGCGGAATCGCAGTTCATTTCGACCGTCGACGCGTGCAACAGCTGGTCATCCTCCGCCTATCTGATGGGGACAATTCCAAGTCTCTTGCTGATATTGACGCGCTACGGGCACGATCCGGAGGAGGCGCTGGTGCGTGCAGTCAACGACACCTGGGATAACGACACGATTGCATCGCTGACCGGCGCAATGATCGGAGCGCTTCACGGTCGGAGTGGTTTCCCGGCGCGCTGGATAGAGCGGCTCTCCGGGCGGACAGGTGAGTCGGATGACGGCTATATTTTCAGACTGATCGCGGAAGCGAAAGAGACCTTCCTGACCTGAAAAGATATAGATCAGAATCAAGATAAGGACAGGGTGGATAAGATTGGATAATAGTCCGTGTGTGGGGGGTGAGATGAGACGAACGATTCAGTTGCGCCCGGCGGGAAGCCCGGTGCGGTCGCGGCCGGATCAGATCTGCGTGACGCCGCATCGGGGCCATACGCGTGGTATGGAAGCCGGCTGTCGAACACTCGACCGTGAAGCGCGTGAACGGCTGGCTGCGAGTGGGTGGAGCGTGGCCTCACCGGTCGCGAGATGGCGCGCGCTGCGAGACTCTGCATTCGAAGTGTTTAGGGAAGTAAACGGAGAGGCCAATCCGGTAGACCCTGGGGGCCCGGGGGACCCGGTAGAGATAACCGTGCGGTTGCGCGGAGGGGTCGAGACGCTGTTGCGGATCGACGCGGATCTCGAAAGCCTGCTCGGTGACGAGAGTGAACGGGTACGGGAGCTGGCGCGGGTAACGATTGGCTATCGGCGGCGGCTTGAGGCTGGACGGCTGGTCGATCCGGCGGAGAGCCTCTGGCACGTGGCGCGGCTTGAACAGCCACGGCGACCGCTGCTGATCCAATGCAATTTCCGGGAGCATTTGCAGCCGCGGATCGACGAGCTGGCGCTGATCGACGCCCTTGCCGGCGACGGAAGCGAGATCTGGCTGTCGGGCGGTGAGGAGTCGAACGTCGCCGGGAATGCCGGGAATATGGAAGCGGTCGACTTTCTGCGCCAGCGTGGGTGGGCGATCTGTGCTGATGCGCCAGAGGAACCGGATGTATTAAATCCAAATGGCCCAAATAAATTCATTGGAGTAAATGACGATGCGTGGCGGATTGGAGACGCGATTACGCGTGGCTTCGTGACGGGTGAGGTGGCGGAAGGGATTGTCAGACTCTGGTCGTATCCGACGATCGATACCGAGATCCGAGGAGTGCTGGCGGAGGTGAAGCAGCTTCTGACCTCCGGGGTCGGGCCGGAAGATATCGTCCTGGTGACAAATGATGAGGCAGTCTATGGCCCGGTGCTGCTCGCGACTGGCTGGGAGTATGAGCTGCCGGTGCGTCTGCTTTACGATATCCCGCTGGGTGAGAGCCGCTTCGGATCCTGGGTCAGATTGATGCTCGAGTCGATCGCTGGTGGCTTTGCCTTTGAGCCGACATTGCAGTTTCTGGCGCACTCTTTGAGTCCGGGGCTCGACGCGAAAGTGCTCGCCCGGTCTCTTCAGACACTCCTCCCGAATCAGGCAAATCGGCGAAGCTGGGAGGAAGCGGGGGTGGATCTGGCCCATCTCGACTGGCCGGAAGAGGATACACGGTCACGGATGATCGAGCGGCTGCGGGCGGCGATGAAGGGTACGCGACTCCCGCTTCAAGCGCCAGACCTGCTGGCACAGGAGCGGCTCGATGAGGGATTGCGCGAATTGGCGGGAGAGAACGGTGGAAGAGCGAAGATCACGATATCCGGGATGGCGCGTGAGGTTGGCGAACTGCTCCGCCTGCTGAAGATCCCGGCCCAGGCGGAACCTGAGCGAGAGTTGGGGCCGGCGAATGGAGATAAAGGATCGCCCGGTGATCACGCGGCGATCGAACTGCACCAGCCGGAGTATCTGTCTGGATCACGATATCG
>JBEIMN010000149.1:0-7046 GCA_040378705.1 Acidobacteriota bacterium | reverse complement strand
GCATAGGGTTCACGGCCGGTTCTTGGATCGGTCAGACCGACGGGTTTCATCGGGCCATAGCGAAGGGTGTCGCGCCCGCGTCTGGCCAGCTCCTCGATCGGCAGACAGCCTTCGAAGAATTTGCGCTCATCCTCCATGCCTTCGTGTGGTTTGACCGTCTCGGCCGCGAGCAGCTCGTCGTGGAAGACGGCGTATTCCTGCTCGTTCATTGGACAGTTGACGTAATCGTCACCGCCCTTGTCATAGCGTGCGGCGCGAAAGGCGATCTGATAATCGATCGAATCACCCTCGACGATCGGTGAGATGGCGTCAAAAAAATAGAGGTTATCCTGCCCTGTCAGTTGGGCGAGCGATTGAGAGAGGGCGGACGAGGCGAGCGGACCGGCGGCGATGATGGTGATCTGCTCCGGATCGATCGTCGTCACCTCTTCGCGAAAGACCTCGATCAGCGGGTGGCTGGTGAGCCGTTCCGTGACCAGCGCAGAGAAGCGCTCCCGGTCAACGGCAAGTGCCCCTCCGGCCGGGACGGAGGTCTCCGCCGCGACCTCGACAAGCAATGAGCCGCCTGCGCGCAGTTCATCCTTGAGCAGCCGCGGCGCTGAGTGCGGCTGATCCGATTTGAGCGAGTTGCTGCAGACCAGCTCGGCAAAATTTTCGGTTCGGTGAGCGCCCGTGCTCCGCTGTGGCCGCATCTCGAACAGCCTGACACGCAGTCCGCGCCTTGCCACCTGCCAGGCAGCCTCTGAACCAGCGAGCCCTCCCCCAACGATCGTGATCACTTTTTCCTTATGCTCCATAGGCTTTGGATGATAGCAGATCGACCGTGCGTTGAGTACCGGTTGACCGTCCTCCAACCTGACCCGAAAAAAACTTCCGCCGTTGCCGGGGCTGGTTGACTTATCGGCCATTCAGCTTTCAAATCGAACGATTGTCGAATTTATGATGTTGAGACTATTATTGCGGCTTACTAATATTTCTACTCTCTATTGAACTTTTACTCTTTATTGAAATGAAGATCCCGGAACAAAATGCGATCGAGTCTTATTAACTATCTCTGCTGCCCGGAGTGTGCGGGAGATCTCTCCTTACGCATCGACGAGACGATCGGCGACGAGATAATCGCCGGAGAGCTGTCGTGTGAGGGCTGTGCGGCAGGTTTCGCGGTCCGTGGCGGGGTGCCGCGGTTCGTGACCTTCACGGAGGGCGACGAACGCCGCGCGACCGCCGAGAACTTTGGCGAGCAGTGGCAGGTATTTGATCACGTCGAAGCGCACCATCGGCAGCAGTTTCAGGACTGGATCGCGCCGGTCACACCGGACTTCGTGCCCGGCAAGGTCGTCCTCGAAGGCGGTTGCGGCAAGGGGCGCCACACGCGCCTGGTCGGCGAATGGGGAGCGACGGCGGTGATCGGCATCGATTTCAGCGCGGCGGTCGACGCCGCCTGGCGAAACACGCACGATCTGCCGAATACACATATCGTTCAGGCAGACATCTACAAGCTGCCAATCCGGCAGTGTGTCGATTATGCCTTCTCGGTCGGCGTCCTCCACCACCTTCCCGATCCGCGCCGCGGCTTCTTTTCGCTGCTCGGCCGGGTTCGACCGGGTGGGGCAATCTCTGCCTGGGTCTATGGCCGTGAAAACAACGGCTGGATCGTTCACGCGATCAACCCACTTCGCGAACTGCTGACTTCGAAGATGTCGACCCCGACGCTCTATTACTTCTCGTGGCTGCCGGCGCTCGTGCTGACGCTGCTGCTGAGGCTGATCTACCGTCCACTCTCCGGCCACCCGCTTGAGAAGAAGCTCTTCTACGCCGATTACCTTGGTTACATTTCCAGCTTTCCCTTCCGTGAGATTCACAACATCGTCCACGACCACCTGACGGCGCCGATCGCCTTCTACCTGCGACGGGACGAGTTTGCAGAGTGGTTTGCCGCGGCCGGGACGACCGGGACGGAGATCAACTGGCACAACCGCAACAGTTGGCGGGGCTTCGGAGTGATCCCGGCGACGCCGAAAGTTGCCATGGCCATTGGAGGATCCGAAGATGTCCGATGAGTGGCAGCCACTGGAAGAGCGGACGCAGATGCGGCCGCAAAATTATCGGGTTATGTTCGAGGTCGAGGACGACCACTGGTGGTTCGTCGGGCGGCGGGCGATCGTCTTCACACAGATAGACCAGCTTGAACTATTACGGCAATCGCTGCCGGTTGACGGGACGGCGGAGATTCTCGACATCGGCTGCGGAACCGGGGCGACGATGGACGCGCTAAAAAGCTACGGGCGGGTTCAGGGGATCGACCTCTCGATGCTTCCGCTCAGCTTTTCGCGCCAGCGCGGCCACGAACGTGTGCTTTGCGCCAGCGCGACAAGTCTCCCCTTCCCCGACAGCCACTTCGATCTGGTGACCGCGCTCGACGTGATCGAGCACCTCGTCGACGATGTCGCCGGACTGCGCGAGATCTTTCGTGTGCTGAAGCCGGGCGGACGGGCGGTCCTCTTCGTTCCCGCCTTTCAGTCACTCTGGGGGCCGAACGATGTACAATCCGGCCACCAGCGCCGCTACCGTCGCCGCCAATTCCTGGAAGCGGTCGCCGCCGCCGGACTGGCCGTCGAGAAGATAAGCTATGCAAACTTCGCAATGTTCCTGCCGATCTGGCTCGGGCGGCGAATTCTCTCGCTTCTCGGGCGGCACGAACAGTCGGAGAACCGCATCAATCATCGCCTGCTCAACCGCTGGCTGGCCGCGATCTTCTCTGCAGAGGCTGGCTGGCTGAAGCGCCACAAACTGCCCTTTGGTGTCTCCCTGCTCTGTGTCGCACGGAGGTTGCCGGAGACCACGGGCAACCCGGTCCGCTGAAAAATGGCTTTACTGCTTTTTGCCTGCGTATGCCAGATGATTTATGCCAGGTAATTAATGCCCGGTAACTAATGGAGGATCTGCTGAATGAACCCGGCCCTGTCGATATTTCTCCCAGTCTACAATGAAGAGGAGAATCTGGAGCGGCTCCACACCAGCCTGCTCGGGACGCTGGCGAAGCTCGGCAAGAGCTTCGAGATAATCTATGTCGACGATGGCAGCAGCGACCGCAGCCTCGCGATACTGAGCGATTTTGCGAGGCTCGACCAGCGGGTCCGCGTCATCGCTTTCCGGCGCAATTACGGACAGACGGCGGCGATGTCGGCCGGGATCGACGCGGCGCGCGGTGATGTACTGATACCGATGGACGCCGATTTCCAGAACGATCCGGCGGACATCGCGCGTCTGCTGGCGAAGCTTGAATAGGGCTTCGATGTCGTCTCGGGATGGCGCAAGGATCGGCAGGACGCCTTTTTCACCCGCACCTTTCCGTCGCGTATCGCCAACTGGCTCATTTCGCGGATCGGGCGCGTCCCGCTCCACGACTATGGCTGCTCCCTCAAAGCCTACCGCCGCGAAGTGCTGAAGGATGTCCACCTTTATGGCGAGATGCACCGCTTCATCCCGATCTATGCCAGTTGGGCCGGGGGGCGAGTGACGGAAATTCCCGTCACCCATCATCCACGCCTCGCCGGCAAATCGAAGTATGGCCTCTCGCGGACGATCAAGGTCGTCTTTGACCTGGTGACGATCAAGTTCCTCGCGAGTTATATGACGAAGCCGCTCTACGTCTTTGGCTGGGCCGGCCTGCTCTCGTTTCTGATTTCTGGATTGTCGGCGGTGTTCGCTTTTCTGCTGAAGTTTGCCGGCTGGCCATTCCACGCCGACTTCATCCAGACCCCGCTTCCGGTTCTTTCGATGATCATGCTCGTTCTTGGAATTCAGCTGATTCTGATGGGCCTGATCGCGGAGATGCTTGTCCGGACGTATCACGAATCGCAGAACAAACCGATCTACGCGATCAGGACCCGCCTCAACTTTATGGAGACGGAATAACATCAATGTGTGGAATTGTCGGTTTCATAAATGGCGCGGGTGACCAGCCGGCGAGCGAGTCGATCATCCGCGAGATGGCCGGGGCGATCCGTCATCGCGGCCCGGACGATGAGGGTTTCTACATCAGGCGCAACGTCGCGCTCGGGATGCGCCGCCTCTCGATCATCGACCTCGCGACGGGCCATCAGCCGATATCGAACGAGGATGGCACGGTCTGGGTCGTCTTCAACGGTGAGATCTACAATTTCCAGCCGCTGCGGGAGAGGCTCATCGCCGCCGGCCACACCCTCCAGACCGGTTCGGATACGGAGGTGCTGGTTCATCTCTATGAAGAGTATGGCGACGACCTGGTGGCCCACCTCAACGGGATGTTTGCCTTCGCGATCTGGGACACGCGACGCGAGCGACTGCTGATTGCGCGCGACCGGATGGGGGAGAAACCGCTCTACTTCACACAGCTCTCCGATCGGACGTTCATCTTCGGTTCGGAGTTGAAGGCGGTGGTGACACACCCGCTGGCAGAGCGGAGGCTCAACCTCCGCGCACTTCGCAAATATCTGCAGTACGAATTTGTTCCATCGCCGCATTCGATGATCGATGGAGTGATGAAGCTTCAGCCGGGGCATCGTCTGATCTTCGAACGGAACCGCTGGCGGACCGAGCGTTACTGGGATCTGCGATACGAGACTGACCGATTGAAGATGGACGAGGAGGAGGCCGTCGCCGAGTTGCGTGACCGGCTGCGCGAAGCGGTTCGGATGCGGCTGATCTCGGATGTTCCGCTCGGAGTTCTTCTCTCGGGTGGAATCGATTCGAGCAGTGTCGCCGCGCTGGCCTGTGAAACGGCGCGTGGCCGTGTCCGGACATTCTCGATTGCCTTTGCCGAAAAGTCTTTCGATGAATCTGAGTATGCGCGAATGGTGGCAGATCGCCTTGGAACCGAGCACTTCGAGCATCGTTTCACGGAACGGGAGATGCTCGATATCGTCCCGGAGAGTCCGCGGCTGCTCGACGAGCCACTCGGCGATGGCTCACTGATCCCGACCTTTCTGCTCTCACGCTTCACCCGAAGACACGTCACGGTCGCGCTTGGCGGTGATGGCGGTGACGAGCTGCTGGCGGGATATCCGACCTATTCTGCGCACCGCTATGCCGAAATCTATCAAAAGATTCCGCACTTCCTTCGTCGGTTTCTGATCGAGCCGGCGATTCGGCGACTCCCGGTCTCGACGGCCAACCTCTCGTTGGACTTCAAGGCAAAGCGCTTCATCGAGGGGGCGGCCCGACCGCTCGGCCTTCGCCACACGATCTGGATGGGGTCGTTCGATCCGTGGCAGCAGCGTCAATTGCTGGCGCCCGATATCCTTGAAACGTGGCCCGATGAGCAGATCTACGATGAGATCACCCCCTACAACGATCCCGCCTTTCTGCACGGAATCGACCCGGTTGAAAAAATGATGCAGCTTGATGCGGGCCACTATCTCGCGGAAGATGTCCTCTTCAAGGTTGACCGGGCGAGCATGGCCGCTTCGCTCGAGACACGCGCCCCATTTCTTGACCACACCCTGGTCGAGTTTATCGCGCGATTGCCGCTCGACCTGAAACTGCGCGGACGGACGGGAAAGTATATTCTCAAGCGTGCAATGGGCCAGCTCCTGCCGGAACCGATCATCGCTCGTCCGAAGAAGGGCTTTGGCATGCCGGTCGCACGCTGGATCAAGGGTGAGCTGCGGACGCTCGTCCGCGACACTCTCGCCCCGGATCGACTCCGCCGGCAGGGTCTCTTCAATCCTGACTATGTCGGGCGGCTGCTGACCGAGCACGAGTCCGGACAGGCCGATCACAGAAAACTGATCTGGACGCTTCTGATGTTCGAGATGTGGCCATTGGGAAAAAAATAGTGTATTCTTCGGCGCATGGCAGAACAGAAACCGACAACCACCAGTAATTCGCCGACGGTCTACGGGCCGCCGAAGAGCATCGCCCGCGAGTATCTCGAACAGGGGCTGATCACGGTCATCATGGCACTCTTCCTGATGACCTTCATTGCCCAGGCAGTCGCGGTACCAACCGGCTCGATGCAGAATACGATCAACATTGGCGATCACCTCTTCGTCAACAAGTTCGTCTTTGGCCGGCAGACCCCGATCATCGGCAAGCTTCTGCCAACACGCGAGATTCGCCAGGGAGACATCATCGTCTTCAAGCTGCCAAGTGATCCGAAGGTCAATTATGTCAAGCGAGTAATCGGCCTGCCAGGTGACCAGGTGCTGGTGCGCGGGCGCCGTGTGCTCGTCAACGGAAAGGATCTCCCGGAAGAGAAGGTGACGGTTCGCCTCTCCGGAGACTACTCGAACCGTTCCGCCCTCGAGGTGGTCAAGACCGATCCGAAACCCGAGGGCGCGTGGTACAAGGTCTATTACAACGTCCGTGAAGATGAGGAGGAGTCACAACTCGGCTACTCCGACATGACCTATGCCGTCGACGAACCGTTTCTGGTTCCGGCCAACTCCTACTTTGTGATGGGTGACAGCCGCGACAACAGCCTCGACAGCCGCTACTGGGGGGTGGTGCCACGCGAGAACATCTTCGCGCGGGCACTCTATGTCCACTGGTCGTTCAACCCGAAGGACCCGGAAGCCAATAACAGCAGCAGCTCACTTCCGGCAATCTTCCGGTACGCGAAGTGGGGTCGCATCGGATCGGCGGTTAAGTAGAATTTTGCCAGACCAATCGCTGAAAAGGGCCAGCCGGCAGGCTGGCCCTTTTTGCGTCAGATTTCCAGGCAGGGCGATCGCATTTTAAGAGTCGGGCTGCCTGGGTGCGCGGGCCTCCGGCCCGCATGTCTTCAGATTCAAAATCCCATCCTCGCAGGCTACCAGCATTGGCAGGATTGGCACGCTCCCGACTATCAACAGCACTTCGACCGACCTTGCCTAAGCCCTGCCCAGATCTGACAGCGGTTTCTCCGCTCCATCTGATCTCAAAGCGATTTGGTCCCGGAGGCATGCGCGCCCAGCCCGCGCACCCAGGCAGCCGCGCTCCGCAGCCCATAATTTTTCTCATTGGTCATTGGTCATTGGTCATTGGGCATTGGGGGGGGGGGGACACTGGAAACGGCTTACTCT
>JBEIMN010000148.1:0-7059 GCA_040378705.1 Acidobacteriota bacterium | reverse complement strand
GCTATTGGCCATTAGCTATTGGCCATTGGCTATTCCTCATCCGGCTCATCGTTGAACTTGTATCCGACGCCCCAGACGGTTCTGACCAGCTTGGGATCGTCCGGGTTCTCTTCGATCTTTGCGCGCAGACGATTGATATGAGAGTCGATTGTCCGGTCATATCCGCTGTAAGTGTAGTCCCAGATATTCTCGAGCAGAAACTTGCGCGAATAGACTCTTCCCGGATGCGAGGCGAAGAGCGAGAGCAGCTCGAACTCCTTCGGGGTCAGATCGACCGCCTGACCGGATATCGTCACCTCACGCCGCGCCGGATCGATGCGCAGATTGCCGCGGATGATTGGGACGTGATCCGACTCCTCCTGATCGCTGACACGCGTCCGGGTTCGCCGCAGGACACTCTTCAGTCGTGCCTCGAGCTCACGGAGGCTGAATGGCTTCGTCATATAGTCGTCAGCGCCCATCTCGAGCCCCAGCACCTTGTCGACAACATCGTCCTTGGCGGTAAGCATGATGATTGGCAGCGTCGGGTATCTTTCGCGTACCTGCCGGCAGACAGTCAGTCCATCGATCTTCGGAAGCATCAGGTCGAGTATCATGACCGTCGGCTGATCGTTGAGGGCCAGACGGACGCCGATCTCGCCATCCGAGGCCGTCATTACCTCATAGCCAACGTGGCGAAAATAGTCGCTGATCATTCGCTGAATTGCCGGATCATCCTCGATTACCAGCAATCGCTCTTTTCCGAGGCTCGTTGTTTTGTTTGCTGACTCCGATACATTCACACTCGGCTTGTTCATTGCTCGCATCTCCTTATTTGTGTGCTGCGTGGCCATAATCATACGTTGACCTCAATTGAAGGCGCAAGGTAACTTTCATTCCCCGGGCATTCCGTCGGCATTCCGTCGGCATTCCCCGGGCATTGCGTCGGGCTTTCTCTGAAACTAAACCGGGAGTCGGATGGTGCGACTTGCGACACGACCTGCGAAAAGACTTCACACCGGGCCACGGCATGGCCAGGTGATATTTGCCTGGTGACACCGGGCTAACCTGATACCCGCGACTTCATCTTGACAAAGTGGATGGACGGGGCGAATAATGCATCCCTTTTGCCGCGGTGATAATCCGCGCATTGGTTTTGAGTACGGCCGGTTCGGATCAATATCGGGATCATTGCAAGGAGGACAGTATGCTGCCGGAACTGCTTTTTCTGCGTCGCGGCAAGGTGCGTGACATCTATGAGGTCGATCAGGACCATCTGCTGATCGTCGCGACCGATCGTATCTCAGCCTTCGACTGCATTCTTCCCAACGAGATTCCGCGCAAGGGAGAGGTTCTGACACGCCTCTCGCAGTTCTGGTTTGAGCGTTCAGCCGGTCTGGTCGAAAACCATCTCGTGACGATCGATGTCGAGCAGTTTCCGGACGCGTTGCGCCGACGGCTCTCCGCCGAGTCGCTCGCGCGACTCGATGGCCGCTCGATGCTTGCCCGCCGCGCCGATGTCGTTCCGTTCGAATGCGTCGTTCGCGGATATCTTGCCGGTTCAGGCTGGAAAGAGTATCAGCAGTCCGGGACTGTCTGCGGCCAGCCGCTGCCGATCGGTCTTGTCGAGTCGTCGCCACTTCCAACCCCGATCTTTACCCCGGCGACCAAGGCGGAGACCGGTCACGACATTAATGTCCCGATCGCGACCATGGCTGCCGCGCTGGGCGAGAGCCTGACGACGGAGCTTGAACGCATCAGCCTCGCGCTCTATCGCGATGCCGTTGCTCACGCTGCCTCGCGTGGCATCATCATTGCCGACACCAAGTTTGAGTTTGGTCTTCGTGGCGGCCGCATAATTCTCATCGATGAGGTTCTGACACCAGACTCGTCCCGCTTCTGGCCAGCCGATAAGTATGCTCCAGGCCGGTCACAGCTCTCCTTCGATAAACAGTTCGTTCGTGACTACCTTGAAACCCTCGACTGGGACAAGCAGCCTCCGGCCCCGCCGCTTCCAGCGGATGTCGTCGCCGCGACCAGCGCCAGATACATCGAGGCCTATCGGCTCCTTACCGGGAGGGAATTACCGGGCACCTGATCGACTCGTCCCTGAAAATCGATTGCCGCCCCAAATGACGTCAAGACTGGAATTTTATGCCGAGTATAGTGACGACGAATGACCTTGTGCCTGGTGCAATGATGAAAGCAGACCTTGAAAATCTGATCGACCTGATGATCTCGCGTGGAATCCTCTTTGAAGAGGCCGTCAGCGAATTCGAGAAACATTTCATTCTCAAAGTCGTCGATCAGCACCATAACAATCTCTCGAAGGCTGCCAGTCAGCTTGGCATTCACCGGAACACGCTCAGCAAGCGGCTGCTCAATTATAAAAATGAGCAGATTGTCGATTCACTGCCAATGCCCCCCGACCCGGTTCCCGCGCTCAAAAAATCGGTTGTCAAAAGAGTGCGCCAGTGACCCGATAATTAATTTTCGTTCGATAAAATCCGGTTCTGTGCAAATCTTGGTTAGGATAGTTGACAGTGCGACGCTCAACTTTTATACTTGGCACTCTCTTCAGCTGAGTGCTAACAGTGAAGCGCGAGGCGCAGGGATGTGGCCAGAATCGACCAGGCCAGCATTGACATCGGTTGACTGAAGCAGGCCGGCGGTATTGATGTCGCCAGGTATTGCCAGCATGGCCAGGTCTGAGTTTTTGGCCAAACAAGAATTATTGGTGGAATAAGGCATCTGTCCGGTTATCCGATCTAACAGATTTTTATTTCGGATAATTGGTCAGTATCAAGTCAGAAAACTGACAAGTCAGAAAACTGAAAGGAGTTAAGAGATGGCAACGAAGATTCGTCCATTGAATGATCGGATTATTGTGAAGCGGATTGAGGATCAGGAGCAGATGCGTGGGGGTCTCTACATCCCGGACACGGCGAAGGAGAAGCCGCAGGAGGGTCAGGTTCTGGCCGTTGGCAACGGTAAGCTGCTCGAGAACGGCTCGCGGATCGCGATCGACCTGAATGCTGGTGACCGTGTTCTGTTCGGCAAGTATGCCGGGACAGAGGTCAAGCTCGACGGCGAGGAGCTGTTGATCCTCCGTGAGGACGACATCCTTGGTGTAGTCGATGCCCCGGCGAAGGCCAAGAGCAAGTAAGCAGGACGAGGCCCGCTGGAGATGGCCGGTATGGCCGTAATGACCGGTGTCTGCCAAAAGTTACTGCCAAAAGTTACTGGCACAAGTTACTGGCTGACGGCTGGTCAACAGATAAAAGTTTTGGAGGAATAGTTCAGACATGGCTAAGCAGGTAATTCACGGAGAAGATTCGCGTCAGGCGATTTTGCGTGGTGTCAATCAGCTGGCGGACGCCGTCGCGATCACACTTGGCCCGAAGGGGCGCAATGTCGTCATTGACAAGAAATTTGGTTCACCGACGATCACCAAGGACGGGGTCACGGTAGCCAAGGAGATCGAGCTGAAGGATACGCTCGAGAACATGGGTGCGCAGATGGTGCGCGAAGTTGCGTCGAAGACCTCTGACGTTGCCGGAGACGGCACGACGACGGCGACGGTTCTTGCCCGTGCCATCTTCAAGGAGGGTGTCAAGACGGTTGCCGCCGGCGCCAATCCGATGGCGCTCAAGCGTGGCATCGAGAAGGCGGTTGAGAGGGCGGTCGAGGCGATCCACGATATGGCCAAGCCGGTCAAGGGTGATGCAATCGCACAGGTCGGTACCGTTTCGGCCAATGGCGACACGACCATCGGCAACATCATCGCCGAGGCGATGAAGAAGGTTGGCAAGGATGGCGTGATTACGGTCGAGGAGTCGAAGTCGCTCGAGACCATGCTTGAAGTGGTTGAGGGAATGCAGTTCGACCGCGGCTATCTTTCACCCTACTTTGTGACCGATGCCGAGCGGATGGAGGTTTCACTCGACAACGCGATGATCCTCCTCAACGAGAAGAAGATCAGCTCGATGAAGGATCTGCTGCCGCTGCTCGAGCAGGTGGCAAAGATGGGCAAGCCGCTCCTGATCATCGCCGAGGACGTCGAGGGAGAGGCGCTGGCGACGCTGGTCGTCAACCGTCTGCGTGGCACGCTTCAGGTCTCGGCGGTCAAGGCGCCGGGATTTGGTGATCGTCGCAAGGCGATGCTCGAGGATATCGCGATCCTCACCGGCGGCAAGGTGATCAGCGAGGATCTCGGCATCAGGCTCGAGAACGTCAAGCTCGAGGATCTTGGCCGTGCCAAGAAGATCACGATCGACAAGGACAACACGACGATCGTCGAGGGTGGCGGCAAGCAGGTGGACATCCAGGGGCGCGTCGCGACAATTCGACGCCAGATCGAGGAGACGACTTCGGACTACGATCGCGAGAAGCTCCAGGAGCGGCTGGCGAAGCTGGTCGGTGGCGTCGCCGTCATCAAGGTTGGTGCGGCAACTGAGACCGAGCTGAAGGAGAAGAAGGCTCGCGTCGAAGACGCCATGCACGCGACACGTGCGGCAGTCGAAGAGGGCATCGTCCCGGGTGGCGGTGTGACGCTCGTTCGGGCGGCGAAGGTGCTCGAGTCGTTCAAGCTTGAGGATGAGGACGAGAATATCGGTGTCAATATCGTCAAGCGCGCGCTCGAGGAGCCGCTCCGCAAGATCGCCGAGAACGCTGGTCGCGAGGGCGCGGTGATCGTCGAGCGGGTCAAGAACGAGAAGAACGAGAATTTCGGCTTCAACGCCGAGACCGAGCAGTTCGAGGACCTGGTCAAGGCCGGCGTCATCGATCCAGCCAAGGTTTCGCGCACCGCGCTTCAGAATGCGGCCTCGATTGCGGCTCTCATGCTGACTACGGAGGCGCTCATCTCCGAGATTCCGGAAGATAGGAAGACACCGCAGATGCCCCCGGGCGGCGGAATGGGTGACTTCTAGGTTGGATTCAGCCTGATTGGGCCCGCCCGATCGGGCCTGAAGTCAGAAAGGTCGGCGGTTTCTCGTGAACCGTCGACCTTTCTGCCATTTTCTCACCTGTCGACGCTATTTTGGGAGCTCGACAAAAAACGAACACAATCTTGACGGCAACTTAACTTGACCTTGGCTTTGGTCTGTTCTACCCTTTAAAACTTAATTCAGGAGCTCAACGCTAAGCACTCGTACTTACTGATTGCCTTATTAGTTACCTTGAATGATCACAGAGATGATCCGGGCCGGAGAAGATGACAGAGCAGATTGCCGGCCAGATTGGCTAAATTGGCCAGATTGGCTAAATTGGCCAGATTTGAATAACCGGGGAGCAGGCCGCAGAAGGTGCTCTGCAATAGGGTACAATGACAACGAAAGACCACGGAAGACCATGAAAGACCACGAAAGACCACTAAAGAATGGTCGACGATGGAACCAGCTGAGATGAAAATCAATTGAATAGATGAGCCTTTGAGATAGAGGGCAGGTTGAGTCGGTTTGGGACGCTCGTGGAAGACGCGATCCGGAACCGGCTTCCATTAACATTTCCAAGTGAGGCAGAAAAATGTCTAAGCAGAGTTTCTATCGGTTGGTCTCCGCGGCAGCCTTGCTGCTAATGGTGGCGATCGCCGGCACGGTGCAGGTCCTTGCGCAGGCGCAGGGAAGCAGCGGCCAGATATCAGGACTCGTTCGTGACGCCAATGGTACAGCGGTTGCGGGAGCGACCGTCAAGGCCAGCAACGTCCAGACCGGGCTTGAGCTGAGTTCGACCAGCAACACGGACGGGCTCTATCGTTTCGTGCTGGTTCCGTCCGGCAGCTACGTTGTCTCCGTCCTTGCGACCGGTTTCGCAAAATCGGAGGTGACCAATGTTGCGGTCAAGGTCGGACAGATCTCCGACATCAATATTACCCTCGGAGTGGGAGCGGTTGCCGAGTCGGTGACGGTGACGGCTGATGCCATTCAGACAACAGTTTCACAGCCGGACGCGTTGATCAACGAGACCTCGATTGCGAATCTGCCGATCAATGGCCGGCGTTTTCAGGACTTTGTGACTTTGACGCCCACCGCACAGGTCGATCCGCAGCGTGGTCAGATCTCGCTCTCCGGTCAGCGTGGAATCAATTCGAACATCAACATCGATGGAATGGACTATAACCAGCCGTTCTTTGGTGGAATTCGTGGCGGCGAGCGTTCGAATACCGCCTTCACGATTCCGCAGGAGTCGGTCAAGGAGTTTCAGGTCATTGCGGCTGGCTATTCGGCCGAGTTTGGTCGCTCGACGGGCGGTGTCGTTACGGCGGTGACCAAGTCGGGAACCAACCAGATCCGTGGCAGTGCCTTCTACCTTCTGCGTCCACAGGACTTTTCGCGCAAGAACAGCTACTATCAGGCGCTCGAAACCAATCTTGCACAGACAGTCAACGTCGCTCCGACCCAGAAGCAGTACGGTGGATCGATTGGTGGTCCGATCAAGAAGGACAAGGCATTCTTTTTTGGTTCATACGAGCAGCAGCGCTTCACCAATCCGCGTGTCGTATTCTTCAATCTCCTTCAGAATGTCGCCTCGACCGATGCGACGAAGGAGGCCTTCGACTACTACAAGAGCCTTCAGGTTCCATTTTCCCAGACGAATGACGCGGTCGCCTATCTGGGCCGTTTCGACTACAACTTCAACGAGGCGAATCGCCTCAATATCCGCTTCAACCAGAGCTGGAATACTGCCAACAACGCGAATGCGACCGGCAGCCAGCTCTTTCCGAATACGGTCAGCGCCCTGAGCAACAATGGAACCGAGAAGGATCGGACCTCGACGCTCGTCGGTCAGTTGACGACCTTCTTCCGGCCAAACCTGGTCAATGAGTTGCGGGCACAGTATTCGCGTGAGGTTCGTCCGCGGCTGGCCAACGCCATTCAGCCGAACGTGACCAACGCGATCGGCCGTTTCGGTACGGTCAACTTCCTGCCAACGACCCAGTTCGACTGGCGGACACAGATCTTTAACAACCTGACCTGGATCGAAGGCAACCACACGATCAAGTTTGGAGCCGAGGTCAACCACGTCTTCGCCGACCAGACGTTTGCCTTCAATCAGTTTGGTGTTTTCAATATTAACGGC
>JBEIMN010000147.1:0-7060 GCA_040378705.1 Acidobacteriota bacterium | reverse complement strand
GTGCGGGCGGTGGGTGGGCATGGTTTCCCGATCTGGCTGAAGTTCCGGGCCGGCAAGGGAGTGGCGACGGCGCTCGGGGTCTTTCTGGTCATCGCGCCGCTGGCAGTGCTTGGTTCGACGCTCGTCTTCATTGTCGCGGTCAGCCTGACGCGGTACATCTCGCTTGGATCGATCCTTGCGGCGGCATCCATCCCGCTCTGGGCCATCATTCAGCATTTGACGATCGCCCGGCTGGCAGATCCGGCAGCGACGATGAGCGCGCTTGGCGCCGTTGCCGTGCTGGTCGTCGCCAAACACCACGAAAATATCGGGCGGCTGCTTGCCGGAACCGAGAGCCGTTTCAGCAGCGGCCCGAAAGAGCAGAGGCGATAGAATCAATGACACAAAAGAAGTCGGACACGGAGAGGGATAAGGTGGTCGCCACAAATCGCGCGGCTTACCACAACTACTTCATCCTCGAAACATTTGAAGCTGGCATCCAGTTGACCGGAACAGAGGTCAAGTCGATCAGGGAGGGACGGGCGACGCTGAAGGACGGGTATGTCAGAGTCGCTGATGGCGAAGCCTGGCTGATCAATGTTCACATCAGCCCCTACACTCACGGCAACCGCCAGAATCATGATCCGGACCGCGAACGCCGGCTGCTGCTCCACAAAAGCGAGATCATGCGACTCTTCTCAAAGATCCGTGAGAAGGGGCTGACTCTGGTTCCGACCAGATTCTATTTCAAAGGGAATCTGATCAAATGCGAGATCGGGCTGGCGCGGGGCAAGAAACTCTACGACAAACGGGAGACAGAGGCCCGGCGCGATCAGGATCGTGAGGCGCGTGCCGCCCTCAAGGATCGAAACGCGAGATTTTAGTAAACCCAATTCGACTCAGGAGAAGACAAGGTAATGGAAATCAAAGCAGATGCGCGAAACTATTATGATATCGAATGTGACGCCCTGGTGATCGTGATCTTCGAGGGCGAGAAGCCGGGTGAGGGGCGGCTGGCGGAGATCGACCAGCGAGCCGGTGGCGTGATCAGCTCGCTCTTCGAGACGGGTGAGTTCGCGGGCAAGGCGGGTGAATCGGCCTATGTTCATGGAACGGGCGACCTGAAGGCACGCCGGCTGCTGCTGCTGGGTGGTGGCAAGGCGGAGGATGCCGGCGCCGGGCTGTGGCGAAAGATGGCGGGAACGGCGGCGCGGCTGCTGCGCGGAAAGAAGGCGCACTCGATCGGCTTTGTGGTGGGCGCGACGGATGGAAATGCGGAAAATGGCGCGGCGATCACCGAAGGGGTGCTCCTCTCGCTCTTCGAGCCGGACAAGTATCACACCAGCGACAAGACGGAGAAATTGCTGCAGACAACGCTCATCGCCGTCGAGGGTGGCGCGGTGAGCGAGGTCGAGCGCGGAATCGAGCGTGGACGGATCATTGCCGAGGCGACCAATTTCGGGCGCGAGGTGATCAATGAACCGGCCAACATCCTGACGCCGACGGAACTGGCTCACCGGGCGTGGGAAATGGCTGGACAGTTCGGGCTGCGAATCGATGTCGTCGAGGAGCAGGGGATGAAGGAGCTCGGGATGGGCGCACTGCTCGGCGTCGCACAGGGTTCCGCCGAACCACCGAAGCTGATCGTGCTGACCTGGACGCCCGAGAAGGAATCGACGGAGACGATCGCGATCGTTGGCAAGGGGGTCACGTTCGATACTGGCGGAATCTCGATCAAGCCGGCTGACGGGATGGAGAAGATGAAGTATGACATGGCCGGCGGCGCTACGACGATCGCCGCGATGCGCGCAATCGCCCAGCTCAAGCCGGCGGTGAAAGTGATCGGCATCGTCCCGGCAACAGAAAACATGCCCGGCAGCCGCGCTCAGCGCCCGGGTGATGTCGTCACCGCCATGACCGGGAAGACGATCGAGGTGATCAACACCGATGCCGAAGGCCGACTCATCCTTGCCGACGCCGTCGCCTATGCGCGCAAGCTTGGCGCGACAAAGATTGTCGATCTGGCGACGCTGACCGGCGCCGTCCTGATCGCCCTTGGCGACGTTTATGTCGCCGCGCTGGGCAATGATCAGGCGTGGATCGACGAGGTCATCGCCGCCGGTAAACGATCGGACGAGAAATTCTGGCAACTGCCACTCGACAAGGAGTATCGGGACCAGATCAAGAGCGAGATTGCCGATATCAAAAATATCGGTGGACGCAAGGCGGGAACGATTACCGGCGCGTGGTTCATCGGCGAGTTCGTCGAGGATACGCCGTGGGTCCATCTAGACATTGCCGGAACGGCCTGGAATGAATCGACCAAGCCGCATCTCGCCATCGGGCCGACCGGTGTGTGCGTCCGGACGCTCGTCAATCTGGTCTGTAACTGAGTCTGCCGAAGGCGGGAGGGACGCCATTGATTGACCATCGTCAAACGATGGCGTTACAATCCGTTTTACTGCTTCGCCCGACCCAAAATTATAACCAACGTTCCAATGGAGATTTAGGAAAAATGAATATTCAGGAGATCGAAAAACTCTTAGGGCCGGAGGGCCAGGAGCTTCTCACCCACGAATGCAAGACGATTTCGAAGGATCAGATTCACGTTCCCGGACCCGACTTCGTCGATCGGATCATTGCTGATTCCGACCGTTCGAACACGTTGATGCGCAACATGCAGCTTCTCTTCAACAGTGGCCGCCTGGCTGGAACCGGGTATGTCTCGATTCTGCCGGTGGATCAGGGAATCGAGCATTCGGCTGGGGCAAGCTTCGCCAAGAATCCGCTCTATTTCGATCCGGCCAACATCGTCAAACTGGCGATCGAGGGTGGATGCAACGCGGTCACCTCGACGCTCGGCGTGCTGGGCTCGACCTCGCGCAAGTATGCGCACAAGATTCCGTACATCGTCAAGATCAATCACAACGAGTTCCTGACCTATCCGAACAAGTTCGATCAGATCATGTTCGGCAAGGTTGACCAGTGCTTCCAGATGGGTGCGGTTGGAGTTGGTGCGACGATCTACTTCGGCTCGGAAGAGTCGACCCGCCAGCTTCAGGAAGTGAGTGAAGCGTTCCAGTACGCGCACGAGCTCGGGCTCTTCACGGTGCTCTGGTGCTACCTGCGCAATCCTGGCTTCAAGAAGGATAAGGATTATCACACCTCGGCCGATCTGACCGGCCAGGCGAACCATCTCGGAGTGACGATCGAGGCCGACATCATCAAGCAGAAGCTGCCGACGAACAACGGTGGTTACAAGGCGCTTGCGTCGAAGGAGAATCCTTACGGCAAGATCGATGATCGTGTCTACACCGAGCTGACGAGTGACAGCCTGATCGATCTGACGCGTTATCAGATCGCCAACTGCTACATGGGTCGGCAGGGGCTGATCAACTCGGGTGGTGAATCGAAGGGCCAGAGCGATATGGCCGAGGCGGTGGCCACGGCAGTGATCAACAAGCGTGCCGGCGGCATGGGACTGATCTCCGGACGCAAGGCCTTCCAGCGCCCGATGGACGAGGGAGTCGGAATCCTGAACGCGATTCAGGATGTCTATCTCGCCCCTGAGATCACGATCGCCTAGTCAGTATTCCGTGGATGCCCGGGGAGAGGTGAGAAGTTGACCTCCCCGGGCGACCACGAGCCATTCCCCGAACTTCTAATTCAGACTTCCAATCATGAAAACACTGCTCTTCTGTCTGCTCCTCACTCTTGGTCTGCTGGCATCAGCGCAGACTTCGGCGCCGGCGTTCAAGTGGCCGGAAGGCCGGGACTTCGGCCTGAGCCTCAGTTTCGACGATGCACGGACAAGTCAGGTCGATGTCGGAGCGGCACTCTTCGAACGACTGGGTGGCAAGGCGACATTTTATGTCAACCCGCCAGCGGTCGAGAAACGGCTCGAGGGCTGGCGAAAGATGGCCACCGCCGGTCACGAAATTGGCAGCCACTCGGTGATCCACCCGTGCAGCGGCAACTTCCCCTTTTCGCGGACACGCGCACTTGAGGATTTCACCCTGGAGAAGATGCGGACCGAACTGATCGAGGCGAAGAGTCAGCTTAAATCACAGCTTGGGGTGGATGCGGAGTCTTTCGCCTATCCGTGCGGTCAGAAATTTGTCGGACGCGGACGCGAGACGAAGAGCTACGTTCCAGTCGTCTTCGATCTGCACGCCAGCGGACGTGGCTGGCTTGACGAGGCGCCGAACGATCCGGTCTATGTTGATATGGCACAACTGACCGGAATGGAGATGGACGGCAGGGAGTTCGACCAGATTCTGCCGTTGATCGAGAAGGCGCGAAAAGATGGCCACTGGCTGATACTCGCCGGCCATGAGATCAACAAGGGCGGCAACCAGACGACACGGGTCTCGATGCTTGAAAAGCTCCTGCCCTACGCCGCAGATCCGGCCAACCGGATCTGGCTTGCCCCGGTTGGGACGATCGCAAAATATGTTCGTGAGAAGAGAAAGTAAGTCGGGCGCGATGAGCAGACGTGACGGGCTCCCGGCAGCGGAATCGTCACCACTCAATGACGGGTAACCATGCCGGTAACCAGTACGGTAAAGGGGCCGGCAATCAACTTGAAAGGTGGGATTTCAGATGGCCAGCTACATTCTTGCCCTCGACCAGGGAACGACCTCATCCCGCGCGATCCTCTTCGACCAGCTGGGTGGGATCGTCAGCATCGCCCAGCAGGAGTTTGCGCAGATCTATCCCCAGCCAGGCTGGGTTGAGCACGACGCGAACGAGATCTGGAAGACACAGATCGACTGCGCACGGGAGGCGATTGCAAAGGCTGGAATCGCGGCAACCGATATTGCGGCGATTGGAATCACCAATCAGCGCGAGACGACAGTGATCTGGGATCGGGCGACTGGCGAGCCGATTCACAACGCAATTGTCTGGCAGTGCCGGCGGACGGCGACGATCTGCGACAAGCTGAAAAAAGAGAAGTTTGACCGTGTGATCCGCAAATCGACTGGCCTGGTGACCGATGCCTACTTTTCCGGAACCAAGGTCTCGTGGCTGCTCAACGAGGTCAAGGGAGCGCGAAAACGTGCGGAAGCGGGCGAGCTGGCATTTGGAACGATCGACAGTTGGCTGATCAACCGACTGACTGGCGGAAAGGTGCATGTCACAGACGTCTCGAATGCCTCACGGACGATGCTTTACAACATCCGCAAGAATCGCTGGGACGATCAGATTCTCGAAAAGCTGGAGATTCCACGTTCGGTGCTTCCCGAGGTCAGATCCTCATCAGAGGTCTATGGTGAGACCGATCCGGAGCTGTTCGGCGTCGCGATCCCGATTGGCGGAATTGCCGGTGACCAGCAGGCGGCGCTCTTTGGTCAGGCCTGCTTCAAACCGGGAATGATGAAGAACACCTATGGCACGGGCTGTTTCCTGCTCATGAATACCGGCAAGAAAGCGACTGCTTCCAAAACGGGTCTGCTAACCACCATTGGCTGGAAGACGGGCGGAGAGACAGAGTACGCGCTCGAGGGCAGCGTCTTCATTGCCGGGGCGGCGATCCAGTGGCTGCGCGATGGTTTGAACATCATCGCGAGTGCCCCGGAGACGGAATCGCTCGCAACCTCGGTCAGCGATAATGGCGGCGTCTACTTCGTGCCGGCCTTCGTCGGGCTTGGCGCTCCATACTGGGATCAGAATGCGCGCGGCGCAATCAGCGGACTGACGCGTGGCACGACACGCGCGCACATTGCGCGGGCCGCGCTCGAAGCCATGGCCTACCAGACACGTGATGTCATCGAGTGCATGCAGAAGGATTCCGGAATCAAGGCGAAGGAGCTGCGTGTCGATGGCGGCGCGACGCGAAACGATTTCCTCTGCCAGTTCCAGGCCGACCTGCTCGGCATTCCGGTCGTCAGACCAGTCATTACGGAGACGACCGCCCTTGGTGCAGCCTATCTCGCCGGCCTCTCCGTCGGCTTCTGGAAGAGCGAAAAAGAGATCGCCAAACAGTGGCAGGTCGAGACACGATTCGAGCCGCAGATGAAGCGTGGCGAACGTGACCGACTTTACGACGGATGGCTCAATGCCGTCTCGCGCGTCCGCAGTCGCAAATAGCCGGCAATTCCAGTTTAGAAGCCGCCGATTTGATCTGGAGGGTGAAAGCAATGAGAGTCTTCGCGCTGCTGATTATTTGCGCCTTATTGCTTTTCGCCTCTCTTCTTTTCAGCTCAGGGCTTCGCCCACATTCTGCCTCGGCCAAAAGCGGCGAAGTCGTCTTCACCGACGTGACGAAGGCAGCGGGAATCACTTTTCAGAACGCCTCCGCACCGGATAAAAAATATATCGTCGAGAGCGTCAATGGCGGGGTCGCCGTCTTCGATTTCGATCAGGACGGAAAGCTCGACATCTACCTGCTCAACTCACAATCGGTCGAGGCGGCACGGGCAGAAAAGCCACGCCCCGCGGCGGCGCTCTACCGCAATCTTGGTAATGGAAAGTTCGAAGAGGTCGCGGCGCGGGCGGGTTTGGCCGATCCCGGCTGGGCGATGGGGGTCTCGGTCGCCGATTATGACAATGATGGCGATGACGACCTCTATGTCACCAATCTCGGACCCAACCGCCTCTACCGCAACCGTGGCAATGGCACCTTCGAGGATGTGACGGTGACGTCAGGCACCGGTGATCCTCGCTTCTCGACCGGATCGGCGTGGGGAGACTACGATCGTGATGGTGATCTCGACCTCATGGTCGCCAACTATGTCGCCTTCACGCTCGCGGACCTGCCCCAATTCGGCCGCGGTCCACTCTGCCAATTCAAGAACATCCCCGTTCAGTGTGGTCCGCGCGGCCTGAACGGCGCCGGCGACACCCTTTATCGCAACAATGGCAACGGAACCTTCACCGACGTCTCGATGAAGGCTGGCGTCGATGACCCACCCGGCTATTATGGCCTTGGCGTCGTCTGGAGCGATCTTGATGATGATGGCTGGATCGACATCTTCATTGCCAATGATACGGTGCCGAACTACTATTATCACAATAATCACGACGGCACATTTACCGATCTGGGGCTGATCTCAGGGCTGGCGGTCGACGAGGCGGGCGG
>JBEIMN010000146.1:0-7079 GCA_040378705.1 Acidobacteriota bacterium | reverse complement strand
CTTTTACTGGCTAAACTCTCGTCAGATTCGCATTGGCATTACGATGTACCGATAGTCGTAATCGACCTCATCCTTCGGTCTCAACTGTACCTGTGAACTGCTATCCTTGAATTCAACGACAATCTCACCTTCATTGATCACGGTAAAAAAGTCGAGCAGGTACTGTGAATTGAATCCGATCGAAATCGACGGCCCCTCGTACTCAACCGCAAGTTCCTCGCCTGCGTCTCCAACCCCTTCACTGGTGGCCGAAACTCGCACCAGATTGTCTGTCAGCTCAAACTTGATCGCGTGTGATCGATCATCGGCAACCAATGAGACCCGACGCAGTGCCGACGCCAGTCGCTGGCCCTCGATCGTGAAGCGGTTGTTGTTATCCTTGGGCAGAACCATCTCGTAATTCGGAAACTGTCCACTCAGGGTCCGTGAGATGAGAACACGCTTACCGAATTTGAAGAAGAGGTGATTCTCGTGGAAAGCGAGCTCGATTGGATCGTCGGACTCTGCGCTGAACTTTGAAAGTTCTGCCAGGGTCTTCTTTGGAATCAGGACTTCAAGCTTATCACCTGGGTGATCGATCTTCTTCTCCATAAAAGAGAGTCGATGACCGTCTGTGGCCACCATTCGGACCGCCGACTGGTTGAGCTCGAAGCGGGCTCCATTGAGCGCATAACGCGACTCTTCATTTGTAATGGCAAAAATAGTCCGCGTTGTCAGCGTTCTGAAGAGCTCCGCCGGCAGCGTCAGTGCCCCATCAGGCATCGACTTGATCTCGGGGAAATTGTCTGTCAGGACACCGAACAGGCGAAATCGTGACCGCTCACAGCTCAGCGTCACGAGATCCTTTTCACCACTCTTGAGTTCGATCTCTGATTCCGGGAAAGCGCGCACGATCTCAAAGAGCTTCTTCGCCGGGATGCAGAGTGACCCAGTCTCGTGAACCTCGGCATCACAAAACGTACTGACGGAGAGATCAAGATCGGTCGCCTTCAGTTCGATCCCGCTCTCCTTTGCCACGATCATCAGATTGGAGAGAATCGGAATGGTGCTCTTCTTCTCGACGACTCCCTGTAACAATCCTAACTCTTTCTGAAATGATTGCCTGCCGATCTTAAAGTTCATGGTTCACTCAATTCTCTAAATACTTTTGTGGTTGATTGGAAATATTCAGCCCGGATAGCTCAATCCTGGAAAGCTGACGATTCTGGCGTTTACTACTAAATACAATTAATTAAATAAGATTAATAACTAGTAGTAGTAGTAGTGCTGTGAATAAGTCGCCATTTTACCAAAAAGTCATTTTGTTTGAACAGTTTAAGCTTTGGAAAACCTGTGGAAAAACCTGTGCGTTACACTGGAAAACCCGGCCCTTCGGTGGAAAACTTTTTCAACTCTCAGACCTTTCAACAGGAATCCACAGGGGGAAATGACAAGCCCTGTGGAAAAGGCATATAAGCCTATTTGCATCTATCAATTAAGTTGTGAATAACTCTGTGGAAATGTCCATTCTGCTCGATCATGTTGGTGATCTTGGCGACACTATGAAGAACAGTGGTGTGGTGCTTTCCGCCAAATTCACGACCGATCTCCGGCAGGCTGGCCGTTGTCATGTTCTTACAGATATACATTGCAACCTGTCGTGGGAAGGCGATCTCGCGAACATTGGATTTCGCTTTCAGGTCGGCGACGCGGAGACCGAAGTGATCGGCCACAACTTTCTGAATCGCCGCGATCGAGGTTGACCGTTCCTCGACATCGACGAGGTTCTTCAACGCTTCCTGGGCGAGTGCCATGCTGATGGGGACGCCCTTCAGCGATGAGAGCGCCGTCAGCCTGACCAGTGAACCTTCAAGTTCACGGACATTCGATTTGATCTTTCTGGCGATGAACATTGCTACCTGATCCGGAATGATCAGGTGGTCGTTCTCTGCTTTCTTGCGCAGGATCGCGAGCTTCGTCTCCAGATCGGGCGGTTGGATATCCGCGATCAGTCCCCACTCAAAACGCGAGTGCAGCCGCTCCTCGAGCGTTGGAATTTCACGTGGCGGGCAGTCGGAGGAGATGACAATCTGCTTCTGACCCTCATAAAGGGCGTTGAAGGTATGGAAAAACTCCTCCTGCGTCCTCTCCTTACCGGCAATGAACTGAATATCATCGATCAGCAATACGTCGATCGACCGGTATCGATCACGAAATGTAAGAGTCTGATCGTAACGGATCGCATTGATCAGTTCATTCATAAACCTTTCCGCTGAGATATAACAGAGGCGGAGATGCGGGTTCCTGTCCCTGACCAGATGGCCAATTGCGCACATAAGGTGCGTCTTGCCGAGTCCGACACCACCGTAAAGGTAGAGTGGATTGTAAGTCTTCGATGGACCTTCAGCGACGGCCAGGGCAGCCGCGTTGGCGAACTGATTGCTCGATCCGACGACAAAGGTGTCGAATGTATACTTCCTGTTCAATGGCAGTTCATTCGATTCCTGTTCGGTGTAGCCTGAGCGGGGGGAGGCGGCCATATTCCTGCCGCGCGGTGCCATTTGTCCGGGGGCGATCAGGTGAGATTCCACGACTGCTGGTGCCCCCTGGGTTCCGGCAGCTTGATTATTATTACTGGCATTGCTGCCCTGTGTCTGACGCGCCTGCCCGTTCGACGCTGGTCTGGCGCTGACTTCAAATCGAATCTCAAGTCCGGCAAGTCCTGATTCTTCCATTGCCTCGTCGAGAACATCGCGATAGTTGTTCAGAATCCAGTCCTCAAAGACCCGATCCGGGACGCGAAGCCAGATTGCCCCATCCTCGATCCTGTCAAGCGTGATCGGGTTGAACCATGTGCCGAAGCTTTCATGGTTGACACGTCTTTCCACCGCGGAGATCAGTGTCGACCACCGATCTTCGGGGAGTGAAAAAACGCCGGGGGTGTCAGTTTTCGATTGCATCTTCTGCCTCAGCCTCTACCGTCTTCTTCAGTCGTGTGTGTCAAGCGTATGAGGTCTGGCTTATTTTCCAGGATTAATTGCCTGGCGCCTCTGTCGGGCGCAAAATATCTCCAGAATATTGTGTCTTAAACCAGTCGCACTGTCACATTCAGTTACGAACTTCGAAAAAAAAGACAAAAAATTCCGTCCCACGGTCAGAAAAATTCAACCGCGGCACGGTTACAGTCTTCAAATCGGTGATCTTTTTTCAGCCTTGCCGGATAAATCAGATCAATCGGGCCGGAGAGGCTTGCAGATTGATTTATAAAGCTGTCATAACTTATTAAGTCTTGTAATAAGAACAGTTTATAATCAATTTCCACCAATCTTCTCGAAGTGAGTGAAGGATAACATTGGACTATTTTGAATGCAAGTTGGGGGCTTTCAGACCCCACAAAATATTTCCCCACGCGTCCGATTTCTGGTTCAAAAGTTCACCTCACGTCAATCCGGGAAATATCGAACGAGCGGGGGCACAACCTTTACGGTACGAGCCCAAGCACGACCTCTGCACCGGTGCTGAATATACCGGCAATGCAACCGGTCATAAGGGTTGCGAGCGTTGCGGCGAGCAGGGCGCGAAGGCTGACACTGGCCAGATCGTCACGTCTTGAGGGCTCAAGTGCCGCCGTTCCACCAACAAAGATCGCCGCTGAAGCAAAGTGTGCAAAGCCGCAAAGGGCATAGCAAAGGATGACGACGGTTCGTGGATCGGTCAGCTGCCCAGTCGTGGCCATTACCGCAAGTTCCTGATATGGGATGACTTCTGTCATAATTACCCGTTCACCGAGAAGCCTCGCCGCCTCCGCTGTATCAGCGGGAACGACTCCAAGCAGGATGGCGAAAGGGTAGAATGCCAGGGTCATAATTTTCGTGATCGAGAGCGGTGTCGACATTCCCAGCCAGCGGCTTGGAAGGAGCAGCAGTTTGTCGAGGAGCGAGATCATTCCAAGCCCGGCGATCAGCAGGGCGGAGATGCCGGCGACGAGCCGCAGTCCGTCCATGGCTCCGCCAATTATTGCGCTCATCAGGTTTCCGGCACGAGTCGATTCGTCCTCTTTTGGAATCGACTTGATTGTTTCCGGTATTAAAGTCTCAGGAAGCAGTATTTTTGAGATGACCGCAGCGGCCGGGATGGATATGATCGAAGCGGAGATGAGGTGTCCGGCAATCTGCGGAAAGCTCTTGCTCAGAAATGCGACATAGATTCCCAGCGTGGTTGACGCGACCGTCGCCATCCCGGAAGTCATCAGCATCATGAGCTCCGATCTTGTCATCGAGGCGAGATAGGGCCGGACGACAAGAGCCGACTCGACACCGACGAAGATATTGGACGCGCTCGAGAGTGACTCCGCTCCGCTGATTCCGAGGGTCCGATGAAAGAGCTTCGCGAATATTCTGATAAGCGGCTGCATGACGCGCAGGTGGTAGAGAGCAGCAACGAGGGCTGAAAAGAAGATAGCGATCGGAAGTGCCTGAAAGGCGAGGATGAACCCGATCGATCCGGTCTCGCCAATCCCGGCGGCGAGCGGGCCGAGCAGAAAATTGGTTCCTGCTTTCGATGCGTCGAGCATCGCCATCACCAGGTCGTTCAGTTCGACAAAGATTCGGCGTGAGAAGGGAATCCGGAAGACGATCAGTCCGATTGCCAATTGCAGCAGAAGCCCGATACCGATCGGTCTCCATTTGACCGCTCTTCGATTCGAAGACAAGGCATAGGCGATCAGGACGAGTGCAAGAAAGCCGAGAAAAGAGATCAACTGATACTTCATCGGAAGTCCTTGTAAGTCATTGGTGTCTTCGTCAGCGCTTCGGACTCGACGACACCGCTATCGATAATTGGAATATCGGGATGATTGAATACGAAATCAGACTCGTATCAACACAAGTCTGATCAGGATACTGATCATATCGACAAATGGACGAAGCGCAAGAATTTTGATAACGAGCAGAGGATCGGGGGAAATTTTGATGGCCGTCTTCTCGCGTCCATTGCAACCCGCACTTACGCAGTAGTCGAAAGTTTTGCTAGGATGATGGCCGATAGACCGGCGAATTACTGGCGAATTGCCAGCTAATTGCAAGCGAATTAACTGACGACGGTATCTTCTCGAGCAGGCCAGGCAGATGAGGACTCAGGTATGTTTAATCAACGGATGATGAACGGGACGATGTTGGTAGTGATAGCGTTGGGACTGTTATTTGGGCTTTCCGATACCGGGCGATGGAGAGGTGTCGCGATTGCCGGGAGCGGAAATTCTCAGAACGGCAAGATTTTGGGCCGCTCACGGGCGGGGGCACGGGCAGAATCGTCCCGGTCGTTGTCGCGTGGGGATGCGGGAGATTTTGCCGCGCAGCTAAATTCCGATGGGACGCTAAAGCCAGGGAGTAAGGGAAGTTTCAGAACCGCCGGCTATTCTATGAGCCTGAGTGCAAATGGGTTGCCGCGTTTCGTTCAATCCTCCCCGTCGTGTCTCGGTTGGGATACGCAGTTTGGGCTGACCAACGGCCCGAATAGTGAGGTTTTTGCGATTGCGGTTGTTGGTAATCAACTCTACGTCGGTGGCAGCTTCATTGCGGTTGGCGGTATCCCGGCGAATCGAATTGCGATGTACGATCTGCTGACCGGTTCATGGAGTTCACTGGGGACCAGCGGGGGCAATGGAGTAAACGACAATGTGATGTCACTCGCGGTGATTGGCAGCAGCCTTTACGTCGGTGGCTTTTTTACCGCTGCAAACCTCGGGGCCAGTTCCGGGAATAACGCTGGTGGCAAGGTGGTTTCGGCAAATCGGATCGCTCGTTATGACCTGTTCAACGGCGTTTGGAGCGCCCTTGGTACTGGAGGGGGAAATGGTCTCAACGATCTGGTCTTTGATCTGGCAACGATTGGGAACGACCTCTATGTTGGCGGAACCTTCGCCGCAGCCAACGAAGGAGGTGTAACAGTTCCAGCCAACGGCATTGCGCGACTGAACACCCTGACGGGCCTCTGGAGTACGGTTGGCACCGGCGTCGGCAGCGGGGTGGATGGTGTGGTTCTGGTTCTCTCCGTCATCGGGACAGACCTGTATGTTGGTGGAAGATTCACAACCGCTAATTATGGCGGAACACCAATCCTGGCAAACAATATTGCACGCTTCAATTCGACCGCCTCGACCTGGAGTCCCCTCGGCACTCCAACTGAGAATGGCCTCGACAATGAGGTCAAAGCTTTTGCCGTCATTGGTGGCAACCTTTATGTCGGCGGGAGATTCAGGACCGCCAGCAGTGGGGCGACCATGATTGCCGCCAACTATCTTGCCAGGTACAGTCCGGGGAGCAATTCATGGAGTTCACTCGGGAATGGCGGGGGTAACGGAGTCAATGCCGATGTCTACTCGTTGGCGATTATCGGAACTGACCTGATCGTTGGTGGAGATTTCACTTCGGCCAACGTTGGTGCAGGGCCACTTTCGGTCTCAAGAATCGTTCGTTTCAACACGACAATCTCGACCTGGAGCACCATTGGCGCCGGGGCGGCTGGCAAGAGCATTGCCGGCCCAGTCTACAAGCTGCTGACGATCAACACAGAGCTCTACCTGGGCGGAAACTTTTCAGTAGCGAATGATAACGGCTCAACGATCTTTGCCAACAATCTGGTCAGGTACAGTTTTGGAAGCGGAAACTGGAGCACTCTCGTCACGAGTGCCGGAAACGGAGCCAATAGCGAGATCTATGCGTTGGCGAAGATTGGGAGCAGTGTCTACATTGGCGGACGATTTACCTCGATAGGCGGAATCTCGGCCAACTATATCGTACGGTACGATACCCTGAGTGGCATCTGGAGCAGTCTTGGATCGGGTGGAGGAAACGGGGTCAACGAGGTTGTTCTCGACATCTTTCCATTCGGGGCGAATGGGACGGATTTGTATGTTGGCGGAGGCTTCACCTCGGCCAATATCGGAGGGCCGTCGGTTTCGGCGGTTCCGACCGGCTATGTCGCAAAGTACGATACGGTGGCAGGCGTCTGGAGCTCACTGGGGAGTGGGGGCGGGAACGGTGTCAACGATTCGGTCTATGCAATTGCGGGAATGGGCAACGATCTTTACATCGGTGGTG
>JBEIMN010000145.1:0-7096 GCA_040378705.1 Acidobacteriota bacterium | reverse complement strand
TCTGAGGTGTGCTCTTCCGTTGGGGGAGACGGGGGGGGCCGGGGGGCTGAAGAGGGCGGCAAACACCTGGCGGGTGACGGTCGGAGCAAAGATCGATCTCAATCTGCCGGAATATTTTCAGAAACGGCGGGGTGGGGCAATGGATCTGCCATCGATCGAATCGAAGGCGACACCGGGGCTCGTCGAAAAGATCTCGGCTGCCTATCCCAGCTTTGCGCAGGAATGGATGGACGATCGAACGCGGACGCTCGCAACAATCTATCTTTTGAAAAATGAGAAGCCTGATCTGACTCTGCTCCATCTGGTGGATCACGATTCAGAGGCGCATGAAACGGGGCCATTCAGCCGCGAATCGAACGCGATTCTCGAGTATACGGATGAGCTGATCGGCGAGATCCTGCGCGCCGTTCCGCGTAATATGGCGGTGGCGGTCGTCTCGGATCACGGGTTTGAGCGTGCGGACCGGGTGATCAATCTGCCGGTTGCCTTGAAGCGAGAGGGGATAACGGGAGATCTCAAAACCACACCGGGGCTGGTGACGACAAACGACCCGGTGGTGGCGGAGTGGCTGAGCCGGGCGGCGGGGGAGCGCAGACTGGGGATTGGCCGGGCGGTTCCGGCGGCGGAGTTGCAGCGGCACGCTCCAGGGTTGGGCGGAGTGCTCGCGGCGTATGAACCGGCCGAGCATCACCTGTTCGGGACGGCAAAAGATGGCGAGCTCGAAACGAAACCAGTCGAAATCGGTGTTCACGGACTCTGGCCGGGAAGACCCGACTATGCGTCGACGCTGATCCTGTGGGGGCCGGGGATCAAGCCGGGCCGAAGACCGAGCGCCTCTATGCTCGAGATCTTCCCGCGACTGCGCGACATTCTGCTGCCATCAAAGCCTGTCCGCTGAGGGAAAGCGGCATAGTGCCTCCGGTGGGAAGTCGAGGGTGACGCGCGTGCCAGGAGTCAGCCCGGTGGCGGTCAGGGTATTGGCTGGCAGATCCTCCTCGCTCTCGATTCTTGTGCCGTCATCGAGTTGAACGGTGTATCTGATCCGCGGCCCAAGGTTGTCGATGGCGACGAGCAGTCCAGTCGAGCCGGTCGCTTTAGCCTCTTTCGCCTCTTTATTGGGGGCCTGTCGCGGTTGGCAAAGTCTGATCCGTTCCGGTCGGATGGCGAGGGTCTCCCCTTCCCTGGCCAGAATTTGCCAGCCAAAGAAGCGAGCGACCTCCAGGCTGACAGGTGCTTCATAAAAGCGGCGCGGACGATCGACCTGCAACAATCGGCCATCGAGCAGGAGTGCGATCCGGTCGGCCATTAGTGACGCCTCCGTCTGGTCGTGCGTGACAAAGAGGGTCGTGATTCGGAGTCGCTGCTGAAGCTCGCGCACCAGCCGGCGAATGTCGGCGCGAAGATTCTCGTCGAGGGCGGAGAATGGTTCATCGAGAAGCAGCAGGTCAGGCTCTGTGACCAGCGCCCGGGCGAGCGCGACACGCTGCTCCTGCCCGCCGGAGAGCTCCCGCGGGTTTCGTCGGCCGTAGCCGCTGAGCTGAACCAGCTGGAGCGCACCGTTGACACGCTCATCCACCTCCGATTTTGGAAGCCGACGCATCTTCAAGCCAAAGGCGACATTCTCCGCCACGTTGAGAAATGGGAAGAGGTGCGGTTTCTGAAAGACCATCGCTGCCCGTCGCCGCTCGGCCGGGATCGCGGTCATCCTCTTCTCATTGAAGAATATCTCACCAGTGGTTGGTGAAAGCAGTCCGGCAACGACCCGCAGCAGTGTCGTCTTGCCGCAACCTGAGGGCCCGAGGAGTGTGACGAGTTCGCCCGGTTCGATGGTCAGAGTGACGCCATTCAGCACCTCACGCCGGTCATAGGCGGCGGAGAGGCGCTCGATCCGAACGCGGGTTCCGTCACGTCTGATCTCAGCCGGCCCAGTCTCTATTTGGCTTTTCACTGCTGGAGCACCCTCTCTCGCCAATCTCTTTCGAACCGTTCAAGATATCGAACATCCGGTTCGGAAAGGAGATGGCGCGACAACTCGTCAGGCGGCAGGGTTGCCGGTCCGCGTGGTAATGCCGCGGCACGCTCCCGATCGGCGGGCGTCAGCCGGTCTGGTTCGAGTGGAAAGATGCTGCCAATCATTCTTCCCTGATCGAGCAGCGATTCGACCGAGAGCAGATAATTGATGACCACCAGCGCACCAGGACGATTGGCGGCATTGAACGGAATAGCAAGGTAACTGTAGTTGCCAATCGTTCCATCATCGAAGAGGAATGTCCGGACCGTCGGGGGGTACTCGCCGCGTGCAATGCGCTCCGAGGCAAAGCCTGGCCCGTAGCTCATGGTGAGATCGATCTCCCGATTGACGAATAATCGATCTGTCTCACGAAGTGTCGCCGGATAGGTCTCGCCCTTCCGCCAAAGCAGCGGCCGGATCTGGTTCAGAAATGCGATGGTCGCATCCGCCGCCTGTTGGTAGAGGGCTTCATCAAACACGGCCTTAAAATTCTCCGCCCCGCCACCGAAATGGTAAAGAAGATGGCGCAGAAAGACTGATCCGGTAAAATCGGGTGGAGCGGGATAGGTAAATCGACCTGGGTTTGACCGAATCCATTCCATGAGCAGTGGCACCGAACGGGGCGGGGTTGCCATTCGCGCCGTATCGTAAGCCATAACAAACTGCGCCCGCTGCCAGGGCGCTTCGAGCCCCTCGATTGGAGTGCCAAAATCGCGCAGACGGGCCGCTTCCGGATAGAGTGCGATGTTGGGAAGGGCGTCGGCAAACGGGCCCCAGAGCACCCCGCCCTGCCGTGCCGTCCGGAAATTTTCACCGTTGATCCAGAGCATATCGATCGAACCACCGCTTGTCCGACCGGCTCCCTTCTCATTGAGCAGCTTGTTGACCGCCTCCGCTGCGTCACTGAGCGGCACAATGTTGAGCGTCACGCCGAATCGCTCGCGAAGCTGCCCGGCTACGGCACCGCGAAAATAGCGGTTGCGCGCTTCATCCCCCGCCCACATCCCATAATTGACGGTCGTGCCCCGCGCCTGGCTCGACAATTCTTCCCAGTTCATTCTGACGAGCCCCGCCGGATCCAGATCTGGTCTCCCGGACCGGGCAGAATCGGCCGACCGGCAGGCAAGGCCGCTCAGTAATATCAACAGCAATATCGAGACTCGAAATCGACTCATCTCTTCGGATCACCTCTTTTGAATCAAATGGTCAGCGGCGACACCGGGGAGCATCTGCCGGCCGGCCAGCAGAAGAACTGCCACCGCCGGCGCCAGAAATATCAATGACAGCACCGCGGCGATCGAATCGTCGCCACTTCGCTGAAACGCTACCAGCGACATGGCCAGCGTCTGGACGCGGCCCCCGCCGATGATCAGTGTTGGCAGATACTGACTCCACGAAATTAGAAACGCAAAGGCCGCGGCCAACATCACCCCGGGCATCAACTGTGGCAGCGTCACATAACGCCAGACCTGATAAACACCTGCGCCAAGGGTTCGCGCCTGATCCTCAAGCCCGGTCTCCAGTCGCGAAAAACTTCCGCTGAGGACAAGAACCGCATACGGCACACACGGTACCAGATGGGCCATGATAACTCCCGCCACCGTGTCGGCGACCTCATATCGCAAGAATACCGCGTGCATACCCATCGTCGAAGCGAGCGGTGGCGCGAGCACCGGCAGCAGCAGCAGAAAGAGCAGCAGCCGCTTTCCGGGAAAGTCTGCCAGCGCGATCACACGCGCCGCCGGCCAGCCGATCAGCACCGAGATCGCGGCGACGATCGACGCAATGCCATGGCTGGTCAGCAGCGCGACATCGAGCCGCGCCACCGGCGAAAATGCATACCGCCACGCGCGCAGGCTGAAACTGCCCGGGAGCAGATCGGGCCAGAACCAGGAATATGTGATCGACCAGACCGCGAGCAGGAGAACCGGCCCGAGCGCGATCACCCCGAGCGTCGCCAAAATTACCAGCTTCAACCAGCCACTCCGTCCCATTATCTCCCTCGCCTCCCTCAAAAAAAGAGCGGCCGCTCTATTCCGCTCCACCGCTGTGCGAGCTTAAGGTAGAGCCAGACCAGCCCTGTCGTCAGAACTGAGAGCAGCACCGCCATGGCGATCGCCCCCGGTCGCATCGTCAGGTCCGGGTCCATATAACGCCGCTGCGCGACCACAGAGAGCATCGCCGGATAGGTTCGTCCCAAAAGATAAGGTGTCTCGAAGGCGCCAATGATGAAGGCAAAGACGAGCAGCGATGACGAGAGCGCCGCCGGCGCGATCATCGGCAGCGTGACGTACCGAAATCGCTGCCAGGCTGTCGCTCCAAGCGTTCGCGCTACCTCTTCGAGGTCTTCTCCAATTCTCGACAACAAAGTCAAAACCATGATGGTCACGAATGGCAGCTCCTTCAGGAGGTACGCCAGCACGATGCCGATCCCCGCCCGATCGTTGATCAGAAGCGGAAAATCGGCCGGCGTCCCGATCAACCCGATCCAGTGGAGCACCCTTGCCGCCAATCCACTTGGCGAGAACAGATAGATCAGGACGATTGCTGTCGAGAGATGCGGGACGGCCAGTGGAATCTGAATCAATAGCCCAAACAATCTTTGCCGCTCCGCAAGCCTCCGCAGCGCCAGCGCGAGCAGCATTCCACCTGCCGCCGCCAAAAAAGTCGCCAGCCCCCCCAAAAGCAGCGTCACGCGGAGAGAATTCCAGAATTCACGATCGATGGCAATTGCCAGATAATGGCGTAAGGTCGGCCCGCTCTCACCTGTCGGAGAGAAATATCCCAGACTCTGCCCGATCGCCATCAGCACCCCTCCGGCAAAAAGCCCGATAATTACCACCATTACCGGCAGCAGCGAAAATATCAGTCCGAATCTCATCTTTCTGTTCACGGCCACTCCCCCTTTGCCTCGATCATTCACACGCCGGCTCAATTCATACCCGATGCTGTCTCAACCGCTTATATTTTGGAAAAATCTGTAACCGAAAAATCGGACTTTACGACTATACATTCGTGTAAGTATTATTGAATCTCAGAGAGCGTAATTGGGCCGGAGTTTGGCCGGGATTGCACAAGCAAGATCGTAAGTTTTGCCAGCAAACGAATGGAGCGGAACATGCGCGGAGTAAATTTCAGCCGGAATCGTAAACTTGACGGAGTGATCAGCGCCCTGTTCAGCGCCTATCGCGCAAGCAACGAATCGGCCGGCCTGCCACCCTCGCCACATCTGCACCGCCGGATCATCGCCCGGATCGAGGCTGAAAAGCGTCGTCTGACCGAGGAGGCCGGCACGTGGGGAACCCTCTTCCGCGAAGCGCGAAACGTCATTCCGGTTCTGACACTGATCACCGTCTTCGCGATGTGGCTGGTGATCTACTCCCCGACAATCGATCAATCGCTGACACAAAGCTCGCTTGCACATCCACCACAGGTCCTGGTGGCAACCGAGATTCCGCCATTCTCCAACGATGAGATGATGGTCGGGACCGTCAGGATCGAGGACCGAAATAAGTAGTCGATCCCCGCTCCCCCTCCATTTCAGTACCCAATCTTAATACCCGGGTCCAAGCAGGACCGCATTAATCAGAAGAAATTGTGTCGTTTCGGCGAAGGCGCGATAGTTTGGGTCTTCGGCAAAGGCGATGACGTGCCCTTCTCCGATCGGCTGATGGATCAGAAAAGCGCTCTGGGCAAGCTGCCCCGCCGCGCCCGGCCAGAGGAGTCCACTGACCAGCAGTCGTTCGCGTGCGGCGTAGACTCCGACATTTCGCCCCTTGTCGAGCCTGATCGGGGCAAAGACACGGTTGCCCTCGACCATGGCCTGAATTTCAAGGTCGGTGCCGGATGAGAGCCAGTGGCCTTCGTCGAGCAGGACACGAAGGATCGATCCGGGAATCGATTCCGGCATTTCACGTGTCGGCCGGATCGCCTGCTCAAATGGCGTCAGCGGTGGCGGCGCATCCGGTCGCGCCGGCAGCGCGCCGGCTGAGAGCGGCCCTCCTGCCGGCATGGTCTCAGCGGAGCCGGACCGTAAAGGCAGCGTAGTCCCGAGCAGCCCGGTCGACTCAGCCGCCGCCCAGCGTGAGGCCTCGCCGAGTGTGATCAACGTCCCCCCGCCAGCGATCCAGTCACGAAGCCGCCGAAGCGGCTCACCACTCAGCGATGCCCCATAACTGCCAGAGGGCGCAATGACCACATCAAACCGGCGCAGATCGAGCCGGGCGAGGCTCGATACCCGAACCGCCGTCACCGGCTGACCGTAACGCTGCTCCAAAATATAGCGCGACCAGCCGGCCGAGAGGCTGTTCGCCGGAGCGTCCCAGAGCAGCAGAACCCTTGGCAGGTTGAGCGGAACCGACTGGTTACTGCCCGGCGAGATGCCTTCACTGACGAAGGCGCTCTCGAGTGGAATGATCGTGGCATCCCACTCGCGCGCCAGCGCGACGAGCGACTCCTTCAACTGCGGTCCGTTGTCGGCCCGCCGAAAGATGACCGTTCCGTGCCGGAATGTCTGTGGAGTCCCCGTCCCGGCGGCTCCATTCTGCTCGATCGTAAAATCCTCGGCTAGAAACCGTGCCCGGTACCCGGCGCGTAAAGCTCCGATTGTCACTGCCGCCGCCGCCGCATTCCATTTCAACGCATACCCGACCGCTGCCTCTTGGATGCCGCCCGCGGCGGGCTCTGAATTCAGCCCGTCGAGCCGGACGTCCGTTGCCCTGACTGTAATATTTCCCGGAGTTCCGATGCAGACCAGGTCATAGAGTAATGGCAGGTTCCACGAAGTTATGTCGTAGATCTGGTCAGAGAGCCGATCGCGCCGGCGCGCCTCCTGGCGGCGCAGAAAATCGTCGCTCATCGCCACCTGCGGATCGAGCAGATTGCGGACAAGCATCCCGGCCGGCTGCGGCAGCGGAACGATCCAGGTTCCGGCCGGAAAGGCCCGACCGTCCAGATTGAACGCGTCGAGTGCCCGCTGAACACGGATTCCATTGCGGAGCAATGTTCGGACGAGCCTCCGCAACTGCCCGCGATCCTGATCATCCGGTAAAAGATAGGCCCGGATCGACCCCTGACCAGCCGTCC
>JBEIMN010000144.1:0-7135 GCA_040378705.1 Acidobacteriota bacterium | reverse complement strand
GTCTGCGACATGCGGTGCCGCCACTGCGTCTTCACCGAGGAGCTGGACGATCCGGTACGCAAGAAGCAGCAGATGACGACTGCCCAGCTGGCGCGCATCAGCGAGACACTGGGTGGCCGGCTGCCAATCCTGATCATCGCGGGTGGAGAGCCGTTTACGCGCAAGGATCTGCCTGAAGTTGTCCGTGCCTTCTATGAGAACAACGAGCTCGAATCGGTCTATCTGATGTCGAACGGTGGCATCCAGCAGCGGATCATGCCCGACGTCAGACGCATTCTTGAAGAGTGTCCAAAGCTCAACGTGACCGTCGCACTCGGCATCGACGGGCTTCAGGAGGATCACGAAAAGATTCGCGGCAAGGCGGGGAGCTGGGAGAAGGCGATCAACACTGCCCGCCAGCTTCAGGAGATTCAGCGCGAGATTCCACGACTCGATGTCCAGACCTGTACCTGCTTCATGAATTCGAATCAGGACCGCATCTTCGAGTGGTATGACTTCCTGCGCTATGATCTGAAGCCGGACAAGATCAACGTCAACTACATCCGTCCTCCCTCGGCAAGCCCGGCAGAGCTCAATATCGACCTCTCCAGGTATCGTCGCCTTGCGGCCATGATCGATGACGACTCGCAGCGTGGCGTGATCAAGAATCACTATCAGGGCAAAGGTGGCTACTTCAAGGCGGCGGTCGATATCTACATGCACGAGCTGATCGCGCGGACAGAAGAGACCCAGAAGGCGCAACTCCGTTGCTTTGCCGGAACGACCGGCGGCGTAATCTACGACGAAGGCACCGTCTCGAGCTGTGAGAACCTCGATCCAATCGGCAATCTTCGAGATTATGACTGGAACTTCTGGGCACTCTGGAATTCACCGGAGCTGAAGGTCCGTCGCGAGCAGGTCAAGAATGGCTGCTTCTGCACGCACGAATCGAACTGCTATTACCCTTCACTGGCATTCAATCCAAAGCATCTGATCCACATCAAGAAGCTTGAGCGCCAATTGAAAAAGACCAGTCAGTCGGTCTCCATTCCGGCCCTTGCCGCCGGGTCAGCTCTCGGATCGGACTAATCGGTCTGGCTATCGAATGGGTAAATCGGACAGGTTCAGGCAGCTTAACAGCCTTCGTCGAACCTGTCCGGTTCCTGCAGACGCCTCCGCGATGCGACCACGACAGTGTTATTAGAGAGTTATGCCGGACAATCAACCAAAACGGTTCCTTATCATCACCTCGGATACCGGTGGCGGCCATTCGAGTGCTGCGGCGGCAATCGCCGATGGACTCCACCGGACGCTCAATCAGGGCTGCCTGGTCAAGATCGTTCGGGCCATCGAGGATTCCCATTTCTTCGCGCGAAAGCTGGCCGATCTCTACAATTATCTGCTCCGCAACCATCAGCATCTCGTCAAATACTATTATCGGGCGGTCGAGCACCTGCGGCCGAATGAATCGAGCCTCTTCTATCGTCTCACGGCGCGTTACGTCAACCAGCTCTTCGAAAAGTATTGTCCGCAATTGCTGGTCTCTGTCCATCCGATGACCCAGCACTTCTTTGCCCGATCGCTGCGCGAACTTGGGCTTATCGACCGGATTCCGCTGGTCACTGTCGTGACGGACCCCTGCTACGGGTTTTGGCATGGCTGGGCGTGTGAGGATGTCAGCCTCTATCTGGTCGCAACCGACGAGGCCAGGCAACAGCTGATCGATTACGGAGTGCCGGCGGAGAAGATTCGAATCTGTGGCATTCCGATTCACTCCAGATTTCAGGCTCATGACGAGCAGACACGCTCGAATTTTCGGGAGGAGCTGGGGCTCGATCTTGAACGATTCACTCTCTTCATCAATGCCGGCTGGATCGGAGGGGGAAACATTCCCCAGATATATGAAGAGCTGGTCCGCGAGGGATCGGATCTAAGTCAGACACAGGCCATCTTCCTTGCCGGCAAGAACCAGAAGCTGCAGGCGCAGGCCGAGCAGCTTGCCGCCCGCGCCCCCTTCCCGGTGCGCGTCGTTGGCTACACCAATGCGATGGAGAAGCTGATGAACGCGGCGGATATCATGATCTCAAAGCTCGGTGGGCTGACGACCTTCGAAGCACTGGCGTCGCGGCTTCCAATAATTGCCGACACGATCAAGTCGCCAATGCCGCAGGAGTCGCGTACCGCGCAACTGATTTCACGCTATCAGGCCGGCCTGATGCTCAAAAACGTCCGTGAAATCGTGCCGATGGTGCGCCGACTCGCCAACGACCGGGCCGAACTCGACACCATGCGGCGAGCTGCCGGCAGGCTTGCCATTCCCGATGCCACGCAAAAAATCGTCAACGAACTGATGCGCAAGATCGAGGGCAAGGTCGCGGGGGCCACCACAGAGGGAGCGGTTCCCGGCCCAGCCCCTGATCCGGTCGAACTCTCATCAAAGGTGAGCGCAATCAGCGTGACTGGATGAGAGCACGCCAAGTCCAACTGCTCACTCTTCGATACCCGGATCGATCGCACTGGAAAAGCAGGTAGTTATTGGGTAGAGTGAGAGCCTGAATCTAAAATTCATTCCGGGACCTCTAAAATATAAAATTATGAGCTTATTACTTGAAGGAAAGAAAGCGCTGATCACCGGCGGATCTCGTGGTCTGGGCAGGGCCCTCTGCGAAGTCTTCGCGCGGGAAGGCGCCGATGTTGCGTTCAACTACAATTCACGCGACGACAAGGCGCAGGAGGTGCTCGAACAGATCGAGTTGCAGGGCCGGAAAGGGCTCTCCTACAAGGTATCGGTCACCGATCGCCCGGCCATCAACAAAATGGTTCGCGAAATTCACCAAAAATTCGGACGAATCGACATTCTGGTGAACAATGCGGCAATCAATCGTGCCGACAACTTCGCAACGATGACGGAGAATTCGTGGCATCACGTCATCGACACCAACGTCAACAGCCTCTTCAATGTGACCAAGCCGGTCTTCAAGCACATGATGAGGCAGCGTGACGGCCAGATCCTGAATATCAGCAGCATTGGAGCGATCCGCGCCCTTCCGACATCTGTCCACTATGCGACATCGAAGGCGGCAGTGATCGGTTTCACGAAATGCCTCTCGCGCGAGGGAGCGCCGTTTGGCGTGACGGTCAACGCGATTGCCGCCGGCATCTTCGACACCGAACTGGCCGATATGCTGCCCGATCGCCTCTCCGGAATGTATAAATTCTGGGCAGCGAAGGGGAGAAATGGGCGGCCGGAAGAGCTGGCGGAATTCGCCGCCTTCATGGTCTCTTCGCGCAACAGTTTCATGGCCGGCGAGGTCGTGACGGTCGACGGTGGCGCGGTAGTCTGAGAGGTGAACGGGGGCGTTACAAAGCGCCCCCTCACTTCATCGCCTCAAACACGACATAGTGGCCACCATCCATTCCAAGTCTGGTGTAGACCTCTTGCGCGCCGGTATTGCGGCGATCAGCATAGAGCCTTAGTCCACGAACATGCTGGTCGGCATCTGCCTGCTGTTTGATATGGCCGTAGAGCCCGGCAAAGACACCCTTTCCCCTTTCGGCGGGTATGACATAGACGCTCTGGATCCACCAGACGAGGCCATTACGCCAGTCGCTCCATTCATAAGTAATAAGAAGTGAGGCGATCACCCCGCCCGTGCCGTTTTCGGCGACGAAGTAGCGTCCGTGAGAAGAAACCTCAAAGACGGCAGTGACCCCTTTCCGGCAGGTCTCAGGGTCGAGGGTGACCTGTTCAGTCTCGAGCGCCATGGCGAGCTGAAAAGCTACTATTGCCGGTATATCCCCGACCTGAGCGTAACGATAGACAATTTCAGACATACGATCAAAATTCTCCTGGCTTCGCTGAGGCGACACAAAGCGTGCGGTCAGCTCGGAATTGCGAACATTAAGCCACCGTGCCCTGACCAGCCCAAGAGCCTGCGCGGGTATTCCCGATGGCTTCAGCCCTTACGGCATTCAGTCACAGAAGTCACCGCTGGTGGTATCGTCAAAGTTGACGAGAAGCGGGAGATCCTCGCGGTTGAGCAGTGCAAGCGCCGCAGCGATGACCCGGTGCTGAAGCGCCGGGTCGTGTGGTGCTCCAAGCGGGTAGCCCATTGGAAATGGAACGAAGAGGCTGCGCGGTGGATGGATAACCGACGTGACTTCACGGAGAAGCGTGATCGATACCGTCGCGATACCTTCGCGTTCGATCGCTGCCTGAACCAGACCGACCGTCTGGTTGCACATCGGTCAGAGGGGAGTCAAAAATACGGCGTCGACACGGTCTTCACGCAGCAGGCGCGCAACCTCGGGAGCCGTCTGGTCGATCAGCCGTCGCGGTCCGATGATCGAGCCCATAAAACTGAAGTGTCTCTGATTGAGACGACCAATCACCCCCTTCGCTTCGAGTTCGCGAAAGCGGTCGAGCGGAAAGGCGAGGTTCCGATCGGCAGAGATCCCGCTGTGATCGAAAGCCTGACTGCGATGCGATTCGGTCAGCGTAACGGTCTGAATCGAGCCGGGAATCTCACGCCACGAGGGATCGCCCTTCCTGAGCCGATGATCGAAATCTTGCTCATCCGGTGGGCAGAGTCCGGCGGTGGTAACCAGCGCGACATTCGATTCCGACAATGGCTTGCGCAGCGGATGGCACGGCACCGGGTCGATCCGGTACCGAAAGAACGGATACTGCTTCATAAAGAGTCTGATGGGCAGACTCATCTCGCCGTAATTTGCCATGTTGGTTTCACCAGGTCGGCCCTATTGCCTTTACAATCTTGAACTGACGGTCAGGATTGTAGCCGATTTTTATGACCCTGACTACCTGCAGCCACATCTGTGACTGGGCCAACGCGAGGCCTGCACCGGGCTTGCATATGGCGAAAGTTCCTCCTACTCTTGCGAATGTGAAGTTGCCAAAAGAGCGCATGCGAGCCATTCTGCTTACAATTCTGACAATCCTGATCTTCCCTGGCGGAACTTTGTTGCGTGTTCAGACGCAGTCGAATCGACCGGCGGAGCAGATCATCGTCGGCCCGCTCGATCCGGACAGTCCGCAGGGGCTGGTTTTGGTGACGGGACGGGAAGAAGACGGCCGGTGGAGCCAGTTCGGGATTCGACTGCTGGTTTATAAGTCCCCGGGTCAGATGGAAGAGATGTCGCCGTTGACCGTGGTCGGCCCGCAAGCCGCTGATGGATCGTTTGGCAGTCTGAGCTGGTACACATCTTTCGACGAGCAGACTCCCCTCACCCTGCGCTGGAGCAGGCGACAGCCGCAGACGATCATCGCTCAGGTTACGGGTCCGTCGAATATCCGGGTCGCCCTCGAGATCTACCGACCGCGCTTTGGCCGGGTGACAGCAGGTAATGAAGCGATTAAGGAGCAGTCTTGGTCGGGATTTCTCGCCCTCGAGGACCGTTCGACACTCATCGGAGAGCAGCTCAATACCGGGACGCGATCTTCACCGCGACGCAGGTTCATGCTGAAGACTGATCGCGCCGCGAACGGAGCAGCCACTTACCGGAACGCCATTCTGTTCCGGGAGCAGTTGGTGAGCGGTGGGATCGCTCGTGAAATTAAAGGGGAGGACTCTGCGTCATCGTTCAGCTATGCCGCGCTGAGTTTCGATCTTGCCGAGCGAAACTCGTTTTCATTCGTGATGACGGCAGGAGAGCAGTGGGAGACGATGGAACAGGATGTTCGATCCGTCATTTCCCCTTCGCCTGGAATTCAGAAAGAAGTTGATAAGGGAATTATCGGCCAGCTCGACGAGAGCGAAGCTCGCTCACGCGAGACACGTCCGGGCAGCTCCGGTGCGATTGGCGAGAATCTTGATCTGATTGCACGCCATCTGATCTGGAACCGCTTCTTCGACCCGCTGAGCGGATCAACCTACCTTGCGTCATTTCGTCGCGAATGGTCCCCGGTCAATATTGGAAATGGTCCGGAACTGACAGCCGATTCACTCTTCATGGCCATAATGAGCCCGCTGATCGACCCGACGGCCGCGACTTCGACACTGCGACTAATCCTTGAAAGCCAGCTCACAGACGGCCGTGTTCCACCCGTTATCCGAATCGGACCGGGCCTTCAAAGCGGCATCTCCGAAGCGGGCTTGCCGGCTGGACGTTCCATGCTTCCGCTCGCATCCTACGGTGTGCTGAAAACCTACATCGTAACCGGTGATCTGCAATTTCTGGCCTGGGCCTATCCGCGGCTCCGCCGCTGGAATGAATGGTGGCAAACTAGTCGGAGTGATAGCCGTGGCGAAAAACGATCATGGCGTGACGGCAATAGCGATGGTCTCCTCGAATTGGGATACAACGAAGAGCTCGAATTGGGCACCCTCAGCCGGCGGCAACTCTCGACCAGCACCCGAAAGAGACTGGCCCTCTCGGAATCAGGATTTGAAAGACCAGACGATCCGGATGTCGTCTTTAATGAATCGAGTTCGACACTCGAACAGAACTCGATCGCGCTCAACTCACTCTACGCTCTGGATATCGAGTCACTCTCGATCATCGCCCGGGAACTTGGCCTGACGGCCGATGCCGACCAGCTCGACGCACGGCTTAAGCGATTGAGGGCGCTCATCAACAGCCGGCTTTGGGATGAGGAGCTGGGATGCTATGTCGATCGACGCTGGAACGGTCAGGCAGTTCGCCGCTTAACACCCGAGAACTTCTATCCGCTGCTTGCCGGGCTTCCTGATCCCGAACGCCTGAAACGAATGATGGCGCTACTGAGCGATGAAAAGAGGCTCGGATTGCCAGCAGTCTTCCCATCCCTCGCGCGGAACGATCCCGGGTACGACGCCGGAAAACCCGGAGCCGGCGCGGTAATACCCGGCATGAACTACCTGCTCTACCTCGGATTGCGTCGCCAGAACCAGCACGTCGAAGCCGCCGCCGTCGCACGGCAGAACCTGCTTCTTTCACGCACGGCTCGCGAGAGATTGCGCCCTTTCCCGGACTATTTTTCCAGCTTCGATGGCCACCCGCTCCAGATCCGTCGATCACCGGGAAGAATCTCTGGCGAGAGCCTGATGATCTGGCCGGCAATCGAAGAGTTGATCTGTGCCGATCCGCTCAATGACCAGACCATCGGCGGCCTGACCATCGGGAGTCTCGATGTCACCGAAGAGTCCCGTATCGATCG
>JBEIMN010000143.1:0-7142 GCA_040378705.1 Acidobacteriota bacterium | reverse complement strand
TGAAGTTGCCTGGTCGTTTTGTCAGCAGAGCCGATTCAGATCTGCATCACATTCGACAGTCCATAGGCATTATGTTGATTCCATCCGATTCCGTCAAGGAATATGTTCCCACCATTCAAAGGTTCAATTCCTATTTGACCGGCCTTCTTTCGCCAAGGAGCACCGCTGGAGGTGAGAACCTGATATTGAAGTAGGCCTTGAACTCCGCCGCCAGTTCACGTGTATTCTGATAGTCGAACTGGACCGGCAGCTGGAGGTCGCCGGCCATTCCAATTGCCGAGATGCCAAGTTCATTGGCGATATAGAGGGCACGCGGGAGATGAAAACTCTGCGAGACCAGCACTGCCTGGCGCAGGCCGAAGATCTCTCTGGCGCGGAGGCAGGTCTCATAGGTTGAGCGCCCGCTGTTATCGATGACGATGTGGCGTGAGGGGATGCCGTGAGCGACCAGGTAGTCGTGCATTGCCCGCGGCTCGTTGTAGCTCGGATGGCGGTTGTCACCAGAGACCAGAATCCGGTCGATCTTCTGTGCCTTGTAAAGTTCGATGGCGGTCTCGACACGATCCGCCAGTACCGGCGAGAGGCTTCGATTACCGAGCACGCTCGCACCGAAGACGACTGCGACTCGCGGCCGCACCCACGACTCTGTCTCGACCTGGTTGAGTTGCGATTTGATCTGGTCGTCGTAGCCGTGGATCTGCAAGCGGATGTAGAGTAACCATCCGATTACAAAAAGCGCGGTCAGTATTATCAGGCGGCGGAGTCTCATGTTCTTTATTGAATTCCGGAGAAGAGGGCACCGGTATTCACCCCTATGAGACTATTTGAAGCCCGCGCTGTCAAGAATAAATTGGTAAGAATAGACGGATAAGACTGGCGCACTTGTTGGATTGATGCGGGGGCCGGCGAGGTCTGGAATCATATTTCCGGGAGCGTTCAATGGCCGGACATTTTCAGATTGCCGACAAGACACGTTTTGACTCGCGTTTTCCTCTCCCCTTGTGCTATTCTCCCGGTTTGCTTTGAGTCAATTCAGGAGGTAAGCAGATCATGCCAAGAAAATGTCAGGTCACCGGTAAGAAGGCAATGACCGGGAACAATGTTTCCCACGCCAACAACAAGACGCGGCGGAGGTTTGAGCCGAACCTGCAGTATCATCGGTTCTGGGTTCCAGGTGAGGGCCGCTGGGTTCGTCTTCGCCTCACCCCGCGTGGAATCAAGACGATCGATAAGGTGGGTATCGAGAAGGTTCTGGCCAGCATTCGTGCACGCGGCGAAAAGGTCTAAGACCCTTTGCCATTAGCAATGCCAGCGCGCGTCTGCCAGTTGCAGTTCGCGGCGTCCACCTAAAGTTTTAAGACCGACCGCGGTCAGCTCTCTTTGAGCTGTCCACGGCCGGTCTTTGCCTTAAAGTCGAGATGCAGATATTTCGGCCTCTTCCTGGCTATCTCCCCCCCCCCGACGTTAAATTACCAATATTTTTAGTATCTTCGCCGCCCCTGGTGCGCGCGGACCATTTCAGTCTGAATCTGGCGAAGAACCCTGACGACGGCAAGAAGTTGCTGGTCGTCGATCATTTTGCCATCGAGAACCTGTTGCGATTCGACAAGGGCGTGGCGGATAGTTTCGACGGGGAGGGAGAGGTTGAGCGCCGCGAGCCGTGAGATGAGCGCCTCATTTTCAACCTGCCCGCTCATATTCGAGAATCCAAGTTGCCGCCTGATTCGCTGACGAAAGCGGGGATAGATATTTTCAATCGCCAGGTCGCGCGCCGCGGCCCGTTTTTGCAGGCTTGCCATCGACCCGACAAATTCGAGTGCCGATTGGCGGTTGGGCAGCGAAAGCGGAAGAGGGCGGCTGAAGCGCCGTGATTTGCCATAAAGAATAAGCAGGCCGAGTACCAATACCTGCAGCGTGATCATTGGCCAGGGTGTTCCGCGGAAATAGGCGAAGAACGAACTCGAGTCATCGCGAAAGCCGTGATGGTACTCGTCAAATAAGATCTGACGCCGCTGGCCGGAAGCATCATCGGTCAGATCACGGATCAGGTTGAGGGCAAGGTCGAGATTGGCTCCCCGTGCAATTCCGTTATTGGCGATGACAAATGGATCAGCGAGAATGGCAACCTGCCCGTCTCCGTATTTGAAATCGACCAGAATCGCCCCGTCACGATCTTCGAGGTGGATGACTGGAGCGTAGAGGTGTGGCTCAACCGCAAGCGCTTCTTTTTCAGATGCCGGCTTTTCAGATGCCGGTTTGCGGTCCTCGGAACTGGCTTTTGCCCTCGGAGTGGCCGAATCTTCTTCGCGCCTCTGCGCTGGGCCCAATTGGAGACGGGCCGCAAAGGTCGAGAGTGCAAGCCCCTCGAGTCCACGTGTCAGGCGTGTCGGCTGGGCGATGAACCGATCACTTCGGGGATCGACGGGGTTGGGCAGCGGCTCGTTTTTTGGGGTAGTCTCCTTTTCAACCGGGCCCTTCATCCGGAGCACCGGACCATCAAAACTGAGGTCGAGGGAGCGACTGATAAGCAGAACCCGTCCACCGCGACCGACCCATTGCTGCAATGCCGCAACCTCTTCCGCGGTCTGGAATGAGGTGGTCGACTCGCCAGTCTCGCTTGTCTGGAGTGGGCCAACAACAATCAGCAGGTCGTGCCCCGGTCTCTTCCCAAGTTCGACGTGGTTCTTTCGCCAGCGGCTCACTGTCCACCCGGACTCTTCGAGTGTCTGGTAGAAGGCGCGGATTCCGGTTGGACCGGAATTGTAGGTCGATCGGTTCGACGCCATCTCGCTCTCCGGCGGACGGTCGAAGGTGAGGTAACGCGCCGCGCTCAGGCCGACCAGCATCAGCAGAATGGCTGAAATTGTCAGGATTGTCCCGGTCGCACGTCTCATAGAATATTCACCTGATCGATGTGGAAAGCGGTTGTTCGATCGCCGGATCGAGAGTCAGTTCGTTCGCCTGACTGGCAAAGAGTTCAAAATCATCAGCGGTTGCCGGTCTCACGCCATACCAGAAATCTTCAAACCAGGCGGTGAGTTGCGAGAATGTCTGATCGCGGGCGGCTGGCGGGCGAAATTCCTCCAGGTAGTCCCGGTTGGTCTTCGTTGCCTGAAGGCGAATTCGGCCGTGATTGGCAAGATGGAGAAGTGTCGAGATGTAGGCGAACCGGATTGCCGCGCGATATTCTCCCTCATCTGCGAGGCGGTTGGCGCGCTGGAGGAGGTCAGGCGCGCCGACATCCGATCCGATCACTTCGCCGAGCACCTCACGGTCTGCCGTCGCCTCATTCCGGCGCGCAGAGAGGCTAAACCGGCGCCAGATTCGTGATGCGGCATAGAGGGTGAGGATTGCCACCGCCGACAGGATCATTATCTGTGTCAGCGAGAGTCTGCCGTCAGCGGGGGCTCCTGACGGAGTGTCCGGAATCTCGGGCGAGGCCGGGAGGAGACGACGGAGCAGTCCGATGACCATCTCCCGCAGCCGGTACCACCAGCGGCGCGCCGATGATTCCCGAACATCTTCGGGCAGATACTCCGGGCGGGCGAGAATGGCATCGAGTCGTCCCCGGTCGGAGTGCGTCGATTCACGGCTCGCGCGGTCTCCGCGTCCGATCAGTCCCGGGAGAGCCGCGCGCAGTCGTCCGATCCGGTCGGCCAGTTCCAGCAACCCTGAGCGCCGCTCTTCGACATTGCCATCAGCTTTGGAGATGAGCCCCCTCATTTCACGGTCGAGCCAATCATTGCGAACCGTCCGTCTTACCTTTTCAATCTCGACCACTTCGTTGGCCGGCAGCTCATCCCGCAGCCGGCGGAGTTCGCTAATCGTCTCGGCTGCCGTTGGCTCATTCTCGGCAAGTCGGCGCAGCCGCTCCTCCACCGCCCCCAGCCGTCGATCGTAATCGGCGGTCGTGACCTGCGCGGGAACGTTTAGCGTGCCGGCGAACAGCCAGATCAGAATCGTCAGAAACTTGAGCGTGTACGGACGCCGGATCATTGGCTGGTCTCTTCTCCCTGTGCGTGTGGCGTCACGTCGCGGTTCGCCGGTGGCAGAATCCGGTCAGCGAGAATCTCGACATCGAGCCCCTCTTTTCTGATCCGCGTGTCGACATAGAGTAATGTAAAACCAAGCATGACGATTGGCGCGATCAGAATTTCACTCAATTGCGTCAGTGTCTGCTGCGCGATCAGGTACCAGACCGGCCCGGTGGTCACAAATGGTCCGAGCAGCTGGAACGGGGTTATCTCAAGCCCATCTTCGTATCCATACCAGCCAAGCGGCAGTACCATCAGAACCCAGAGTGACCAGGCAACGAAGAACCAGAAAAGTATCAGCGCACCAATCCGACGCAACTCCCCTCCCGCGAGCGAGAAGCTCCGCCCAATCGCCTGCGCGGCACTGCGCTCCTCGACCATCAGAACCTGTGGAACGTAGACGACACGACTGTAGACGAGCAGCGCGACCCAGACCACCCCAACCAACAGCAGCAGCCCGAAGGTCGAGGTCAGCAGCACCTGGACCGCCGTCGGCAGCCGGCTCAGCAGCGTTGCGTAGATTGACAGATAGAGGACTATCACGAGCGTCACGGCAAAATAGAGGGCGAGCGTCACCGCCCCAATGATCAGCAGCACTGCCGACATTGCCCCGACCAGCGACCAGAGACGCGATCTGATTGAACGGTAGACTTCACCGGCACTGAAGGGCGTCCCATCGAAAAGATGGTTGAAGAGCGAACGGGAGGCTCCGCCAAGTACGGCATAGAAGGCCGCTTTTCCAAGCAGGTAGAGGCTGCCTCCGCTAAGGACGAGCAGTACTGAGACAACCAGTCGAATGTCTCCACGCTCAAGGCTGAAATTTCCAATTCCAATCGAGAAGAGGATCATTCCGGTATACGAGGTCAGGCTTGGTATCAGAACGATCCGCAGCAGTCCGGGCGCCTGCCGACGATAGACACGTGCCGCGCGATCGATGATATCACCGGCCGACATCGGTTTCAGTGTATAGGCGTCGAAGCCTGGCTTTTCATTCGCTTGAAAAACTTTCATGCCCGGGTTAGAAATGACCTTATTATGAAATTCGAATTACGAACTACGACTTCCGATTTGAGACTGCCACTCCCGTGATGCAGTATCGAATCATACATCAAGAGCAGGGAGAATCTCATGAAAAAACCAGGCTTTGTCGCCGTCATAGTCCTTCACCTCTGGCTTATCTGCCTTAGCGGGCTCCCCTCGGGACTTGAGGTCAGGGCGAGTCCGCGAACCGATGCGCGCGAGCGTGCGCAGAAGGCGGCCGAGGCATTTCGCCGGATAATGAAGGCTCCTGATCAGGGCATCCCCCAGGATTTCCTCGATCGTGCATCCTGCGTCGCCGTCTTTCCGGGAGTCAAGAAGGGTGGTTTTATCGTTGGAGGGCAGTACGGAAAGGGGCTCATCAGTTGCCGGCGTCAGCAGGGTTCTTGGGGGTCACCAGCCTTCTTTTCGATTGGCGGTGGAAGTTTCGGGCTTCAGATCGGAGGACAGGAGGTCGATCTCGTCCTGCTCATCATGAACGACAGCGGCGTCGAGGGGCTCCTCCAGAACAAGTTCGAGGTTGGAGCCGGCGCTGCAGTCTCCGCTGGTCCGGTCGGACGCAATACTTCGGCTTCGACCGATATCCTGCTTAAATCTCAGATAATCTCGTATTCACGCAGCCGCGGACTCTTTGCCGGACTCGAACTGAAGGGGGCGATTCTGTCGCAGGACAAAGACGCGAACGAAGCCGTCTACGACCAGCCTCTCTCCGCCCGCGACATTATTGTCGAGGGGAAGGTTCGGGCTCCCGAGATCATTCGTGTCTTCCAGCAGACACTCGAGCGCTATTCGCCAAAGGGCATTGTGAAGTAACGATAAAAATTTTCGGCAATCGGCCAGCCCGTGCAGCCCGTGGCCTGGGCCGGCTTTAGTCCTGTTGTGCCTGCCGGGTCTCACGGTACCAGTCGATCGTTTGGCGGAGTCCCTCATCAAAGCCGATTCGTGAACGGAACCCAAACTCTTTTGCAGCGCGTGTCACATCCAGGCAGCGTCGTGGCTGACCGTCCGGCTGCGAGGTATCCCAGACCAGTTCACCCGTAAATCCTGTCAGAGCGGCAATCTTCTCCGCCAGATCCCGGATTGATATTTCGAGGCCGGAGCCAAGGTTGACCGGCTCAGAGCTGTTGTACTGCTCGGAGGCGAGCAGTATCCCCTCCGCACAGTCCTCACCGTGCAGGAATTCCCTGGTCACACGGCCGCTTCCCCAGCAGACGATCCGCTCCGCCTTCTGGTCGATCGCTTCGAGGCATTTACGAATCAGTGCCGGAATGACGTGCGAGGACTGGAGGTCGAAATTGTCCCGTGGACCATAAAGGTTGACCGGCAGCAGGAAGATTGAATTGTATCCGTATTGCTCACGGTACGACTGTGACTGGACAAGCATCATCTTCTTCGCCAGCCCATAGGGGGCGTTGGTCTCTTCCGGATAGCCGTTCCAGATATCCTCCTCCCTGAATGGCACGGGCGTGAACTTGGGATATGCGCAGATTGTGCCGAGCCCGACGAACTTTGGTATATTCCGGCGCCAGGCTTCATCGAGCAGCTGGACTCCCATCATCAGGTTATCGTAGAAATACCGGCCGGGATTGGCCCGATTCGCCCCGATACCCCCAACAACCGCTGCCATGTGGATTACCAGATCCGGATTTGTATCGTCGTAAAGTCGACGCACCTGCTCGATCTGCACCAGATCATAGTCCCTGCTTCGCGGGATGGAAATATTCTCGACCCCGCGCTCCCGCAGTTTTCGTGTCACATACGAACCAAGGAAGCCCGCGCCTCCGGTCACAACTACGCGCTTGTATGGAAAATTGCTCATGATTAAACGATCCTGACGATGCTGCCTGCGCCGACTTGCTGACTACTGGCTCAACCTGCTGGCCACCTACTTAACGGTAGTTTTTCGTGCCTGTTCGAGATCTGAATCGACCATCATCCGCACCAATTGGCGGAAGGAGACCTTTGGCTCCCAACCCAGCTTCTGACGTGCCCGTGACGAATCGCCGATCAGCAGATCGACCTCGGCGGGTCGGAAGTACCGCGGATCGATCTCGACATAATCTTTCCAGT
>JBEIMN010000142.1:0-7153 GCA_040378705.1 Acidobacteriota bacterium | reverse complement strand
TCAAACCCGATTGTGTGTCTTGTCAGTTTTAGAGAGAATTACCTGTGTTTCGAGTCCCCAGTCCCGAGTTGGCCTATTAGCCTGCAAATCGAGCCCCGCGCATCTGCGTCAGTTTTGTTCAGGCGGGGAGGCATCGCCATTGGTGTGCATATCGATCACAGCACGTCGCGGCCGGTCACGGGATGCGTCCAGGTCTTGGCGGCCAGATCGCGGATGGAGGTGATGCGGTTGCCGGTGATGGTGATCTCGCCGCGCTCGATCACTTCGTCGCCCTTCATCGTGACGATTCGCGCCCCGGTGAGGATCGTTACCCCCTCTGGGCGTGCACGTGGGAGTTCAACGACGATCTCTGTCGCCTCCGGTTTTTCGGCGGCCACTCCCTGGCGATAGAACTTCGTGCCCCACGACCAGGTGACGGTCGAGCCATCGCGTGACCAGTCGAGGTAGTCGCCACCCTCCGCGGAGAGCTTCCTGACCGGTACAGAAGCCGTCGGGCCACTGACATTGACGGTTACTGTTTCGCGACCTGCTTTCGGTATCGTGACCAGAAAGTGCTTGCCCTGCACATCGCAGAAGGCTCTCGTCCCATCGGGCGAGACGCGAATGCTGCTCGCTGATGGCGGATTCGGAGGCGCCCCGGCGCCCGTGACGCGGAGATGCGTCCGGCGGTCGAGCCCGTCGAGCCGCAGGGAGACCAGCCCCTGTCCGCTGCTGAGGTAGATGCGTGTCGGATCGTTTGTAAAGTGCGGATCGCGTCCACCCTGCGTCGGCCCGATCAGCACCGAGTCGCCGCCATTCGCCGGAATATAGCGAAGATCGCGAACCGTGTTGCCACCGAGGCCGTCGACCTCTCCATCCGCGTGGCCGTGCAGTATCGACTCTGTTTCAGACAGGAATTCGTGGTCGCCTTTCAGATCTGCGAAGAGCTGATCCTCAATCGCCCCGGTCGTGAAGACGATCTTCGAGTTGTCCGGGGAGTAGACCGGGTCACTGTAAAATGCCGCACGGCGCGTCAACTGCTCCGGCTGACCGGTCCCGCCTCCCGGATTGACCGCTACACGGTAGATCTGGCCACCCTCGCGCGACCAGGTCGCAAAGGCGATATATTTCCCATCCGGTGACCAGACAGGCATAAACTCGCCTGTCGATTGCCCGGTCAGACGCCGCGCCGGCGCTTCTCCTGTCAGATCCCGAAGATAGATCTTGTTGAAGGCTGTAAAGGCCACCATCTTCCCGTCGGGTGAAAGCGATGGATAGCGAATCAGCCGCGCCCTGACATTCGCGCTGTCATCGACACGATAATCGTAGTGGAGACGTGCCGCGAGATCCATCTCGACCTTCGCGGTGAATGGAATCGTCGTCGCCGCTCCGGTCGTGAAGTCGACGCGCTTGATCTTCCCGTCGATATTGACGATCAGCGACTTCCCGTCGGGCAGAAATGCATAGCCGGGGAACGTGTCGCGCGTCGCCCGTGACTCCTGATCGTCGCGTGTCACCCGATCGATCAGCCAGCGCTCCTGATTGGTTTCGAGGTCACGGACGCGGAGGGCTGTTCGTGTCTCCCAGCGTGTCGCATAGATCAGGTGCTTGCCATCCGGGGTCAGCACCGGTCGCATCGCGCTCCCCGGCGCGTTGGTGATCGTCGAGGTCTCACTCGTCTCCCGGTCGAAGCGGACGATCTGCCAGAGAGGGAACTGCGCGTTGTAGCTGAACGATCCCGTTCGCTGCGCCCAGTAAATGTAGCGACCATCGGGTGAGGCAACCGCGCCCATCTTGTTGAGCTGCGGCCGTGCCGGGCCGGCGTCCTGTCCCGGCGTCGGCGGCGCGGGTGGCGGCGGACCAACACTGACGCCACTTCCGCCATCCTTATGCCAGAGATAGGCGTGGAACGTGCCAATGCCACGCTCCGATTTCGAGGCCAGAATGTAGTTGCCATCCGGCGTCCACGAGGGCGAGAGGAACATCAGCATTCCCGCTCCGCGCCCCTTCGTTACCGGCTTCGGTTCGCTGCCGTCCGGCCGGGCAAGCCAGAGCTGCTCGGCTCCGCTCCGGTCACTGATGAAGACGATCTGCTTTCCATCCGGTGAAAACTTCGGCTGACTCTCAAACGACATGTCGCCGATGATCCGCTTCGCCTCTCCACCGGCGATCGGCATCGTGTAGATGTCGCCCAGCAGATCAAAGACGATCGTCTTCCCGTCCGGCGCAACATCGAGCGAGAGCCACGTCCCCTCGTCGGTCGTGAACGAAACCTTCGCCTCCGGCTTGAGGATCAACTCTTCCTTCTTTGGCGCCGGTTTCTCATCCTTCGCCGGCGCAGCCGGTTGCTGAATGGTCGCTCCGATCACCTCGCCCATCAATGGCCCCGTCAATGCGTTGAGCATCAGCAGAAGCGAAAGTAGTAGTGTCTGCCAGGTTCTTGCAATTCGCATCCTTAGTCTCTCCCTAAAATATGTCTCTCTCAGATATGACCTGTCCGATCCAAAATATATTCCGGAATCATAACCCCGACCCGGAGCTGGCAACAAGAAGACTGACACGGAATGACGAGCTATTTTCCTGGTGCCGTGATCGATTGCGCCCGGCAGTATTCTGACAGAGGCAAACCTGAACGAGATGATGATGATCATCAACCGGCTTGGAGGATCCCATTTTGTTGCCCGCCGCCCTGTTGTCGATGATAATGGCTTCCATACTTGTGGCGGACGGAAAGCAGCCGGGAAGAAGGAGACTCAATCGCATGAAACAGGGAAGTGGCATCGTCTGGAGCGTCGACCTGCCGGTTGTCGGCGGACTGCTCGGATTTGGAACCTGGATTCTGATCAGGATGGCCTATCTGCCGATCTATCTCAGCACCATCTATACGTTGGTATTCCTTGGCGCCGCCTGGCTCTACCTGTTGAAGCGCTGGCAGATCAGGGTTCCGCCGATTCTCGGCTTCATGATCTACCTGACAGCGGCGCTCGACGGGGTCGGCAACTTCTTCAATATGTACAATCGGCACTTCGAGCTGATCCAGTACGACGAGTTTACGCATGCCACCTCACCGGCGCTGGTTGCGCCGGTTCTCGTCTGGCTCTTCGATCATGGGCTTCGACGTTTTGGCTATCGGCTGCCACCCGGGATCGTCACCTTCTTCGCGATCACGACGATGTTCACCATTGCCGGATTCTATGAGATCCTCGAGTTGTGGGACGATAAGTACATGCATCCGGTGCCAGGGATGCGCATTCACGGCCCTTACGACACCTCGAACGATCTGCAGTGGAATCTGTTTGGAATGGTGATCGGTGGACTGATTGCCTGGCTGCTGCTCAGACGTTCGGCGCTCAGAGATGGAGTTTCAGCGCCAACTGGATGACGCGCGGGTCGCCAGCCGAGGTGATTGTTCCGAACGCCGCGCTCCCGGCGACGCCGTTGGGATTGGCGAGTGGCGGTGTGTTGGTCAGATTGAAGATCTCGGCCCGGATTTCGAGATCCATTCTCTCCCGGAGGGGGATCATCCTGATAATGGCGAGGTCAATGTTGCGGTAACCAGGGCCGCGAACCGGGTTCCGCGACGAGGCGCCAAGAGTGAATTGCGGGGCGATCGCAAAGGCGGCAGTATCGAACCAGCGGGCAGTCGTCCGTTGGCCTGCCGGCAGATTTGGATTGCGGAGCAGATTGGGCCGCTGGACGCCAAACCCGGCAAAGGCATTGAAGTTGGTCGCCTGTGTGACTGGAAAGGGAAGCCCAGACTGTGCAATCACCGTCCCGACTATCCGCAAGCCGCGGATCATGGCGGTCAGTCGTCTCAGTTTTGCCGTACTCAGGTCAATAATGTAGCTGGCGGCGAGGGTATGTGGCAGATCGCCGGTCGAGACGTCGCGCTCGAGAGCCCGATTATAGCTGTCAGCAACCGGGAAGTTGGCGACCGGGCCGGTCTGAATCGAGGCATCAAAGACTGAACCGGCGTCGTCGATCAGCTTCGATCTGGTGTAGCTGAGCAGGAAAGAGAGCCCGCGCGCGAACCGCTTCTCGAGCTTTGCCTGGAGGGCGTGGTAGCTTGTATTCCCGACATTGTTGCGATAAAGGCTGACGGTGGTGAACCGCGGGAACGGTCGAAGCAGTTGCGCCCGTGGAATGGTCGGATCACCGATCGATGATGAACGCGGGATCAGACCGAAGAATGGATTGGGGACCTGTTGCAGGAGCTGATTGCCGAGGGCGAGCTGGGCAACCGTCAATTGGTTGATGTTGCTGTCCGGAATTCCGACGTGTGTGATCTTCGATCCGGCATAGGCAACCTCGACGACCAGATTGTCGCTCAGCACGCGCTGAATGGCGAGGTTCCACTGCTGCGCGTAACCGCTGCCGAGGTTCCTGTCGACGGCAAAGACTCCCTGGCCGAGGCCGGCATTGCCATCGAGCGGAATCGGCTCGACGCGCGGCCCGTTTGCGAGCCTGAAGGCGGGTGTCACCCCGTCGAGCGAACGTTGGGATACTGTCTGAATGAATGGGAATTGCGGGAGGGTGAAGGGGGTAGTGATTCCTGCCTGCTCCTGCCAGATGAGGCCATATCCAAGCCGCACCACGCCACTTTCTCCGATCCGCCAGGCCATTCCGAGTCGTGGCGCGAAGTTGAGCTTTTCGAGCCGGCGAGCCGACCGCGGGTTGCCGGTTTTGCCGGCGTATTCGAGCTGCTCTGTTCGCGGATTGAAGATCGCTCCCTGATCGTTCGCCTCCGTTGACGGAAAGTTGAGAGTGTAGCGGAGTCCGGCGTTGACCGTCACCCGTGATGTCAGTCGCAGATCATCCTGAATAAACATCTCCGCGATTCGCGCCCGCGGTTGGAGTCGCCGTGGCTGCAGGTCGATGCTGAAGCTGGCAACCTCTCCTAGCAGGAAGCTGCCGAGCGCATTGCCCGTCTGCCCGGCCAACAGGCTGCCAGTCGTTATCCCGCCGGGCAGGTTGAGAGTGTTTGGAGTGGCTCGCGAACCGGAGAAGGGCGCGGTGAAGCTGAAGAGCCCGCGCGGTGATGGCGGTTGCAGGATTGTTAGTCGCTCCATCCGCGCGTCGACCCCAAGCTTGATCGAGTGTCGATTCATCTGCACACTCGACATCGCGACCATTTGCGCGACATCGGTGGTGAAGAGGCTGTTGGTATTGGCCGATGGGCCAAGCTGTTGCAGTCCGGAAATCATCATTGTCGGCATCACTTCGCCGAAACCTGTGGATTGCGGCAGACCCGGCAGTCCAGGCGGGCTCCCACTCCGGACACTTCGCCGGTCGATCGACCGCCGAGTGTATCCGGCACGAAGTTCGTTGACCAGACGGCCATCGATGGCTGTCTGGTAGCTTCCGACTGCCTGGTAGCCGCGGCTCTGCTGCTCACCAGTTACTCCCTGCGTGATCGAGCCGCTGCCATCCGGCAGCGGCGTCACAGGTTGCGCAAACTCCGACGCCATCGAGAACCGTCCAAAGATCAGCGTCGCAGGTGATAGTCGATGGTCGAGACGGGCGTCAAACTGCCCCTGTCGCAGGCTCTCATTCGCCAGCCGGCTGAAGTTGTTGGCCACTCCCGCCCCGGACATCGTTGTTGCGGTTGAAGTCGGGAGTGGGTACTGTTCGAGAAGCCGTCGGGCAATCGGGTCGATGTCGTTTGCAGGAATCCGATTTCCAGCATAAGCCAGTCGATCACCGGGGCGGAATAGCTGGCCGATTCGGGCCTGGATTCGCTGACCATTGGTGTCGATCACCTCGATCGGAATACCAGTGTTTGTCGTTATTGCCGTGGGGGTTGCCGTGAGCATCACCGGTTGCAGGAAGAGCGGCGCGCCGAGATTGGCCGCAAAGTCGCCGTTACGCTGCGCCAGCGTCGGAACCGTCGAGATGGCTACGCGACCAATCGCCTGCCGCGTTCCCTGATAATCGCCAAAGAAGAATGTCCGGTCACGACGGAGCGGACCTCCCATCGCCACCCCCGTCTGCAGACGGCGAAAGAGCGGACGATCTGGCGTCGACGTGGTTGCCGGGGCGAAGAGATTTCGCGCATTGAGCACTTCGTTGCGTAAAAAACCGAAGGCGCTGCCGTGGAGCGTGTTGCTTCCAGACTTTGTCGTCAGGTTGATCACCCCGCCATTGAACCGGCCAAACTCTGCCGCTGCCACGTTGTTCTCGACCTTGAACTCCTCGATCGACTCGATTATCGGATAGAAGGCGACCTGGCCCGGCTCCGGCTGCAACGCGGAGATTCCATCGTAAAGAAATTCGTTGACCCGTGGTCGCCCGCCATTGAGACGCGGTAGTGATGGGCCGGTGGAGGTCGGTGGCGGCGTCGCCACTCCGGGTACCAGCGTGATCAGCGAGAAGAAGTTCCGCCCATTGAGCGGAAGCGAGACAATCGTACGGTTCGTAATCACCTGGCCCAGGCTGCTGCTCTCAGTCCGGAGCAGCGAGGCGTCGGAACGGACGATCGTCTCTGCGGCAATCTCTCCGATCCGCAACTCGAGGTCGAGCCGGATCCGCTCACCAGTCGTCAGCTGAACCCCCTCCCGCACCAGCCGCTCAAATCCAATCGATTCAACCTCGATTCGATAATCCCCGGGGCGCAGTCCCGTCGCCGTGAAACTGCCAGCCTCACCCGTCGTCATCGTCAACACTTCGTTGGTGCCACGGTGGCGGATAAGAATGGCCGCACCGGAAATGGGCAGCCCCCTGCCATCCTGAACGCTCCCTGTCAGTTCGCTCCGACCAACCTGACCTGCTGCCGCCATCACGAACAGCGTCATCAACAGAAGAACTGAGAGACTAACGCGCTTTCCACTGCCTCGGGCACCTCGGAAAATTCGATTGCCGTAATTCGGAGCAGGTCCGAGCCTCGTCAGGCCAGAGGGAAGCCGGAGCGGGGCGATTGGAAAAGGGTAAGTGGGGCTCACGCGGAGCCCCTGAGAGCGTGAAGAAGAGGCCGCACGGGGAAGATGAAGGCTGACGATGGGCGAGGGATGTGTGCTCACGTTTTCACAACAGTTAGAGGCAAGGCCTTCGAAGGTCAGACTCTCTCCCCGGCCTCGGCCGGCTCAACCAGAATCGTCCGGAAAGATGCGAGTCGAACCTGACCCGGTGCGAAGCCCTTCGGCTTGGTGACAAATTTCTTTTCGCAATAGTTGACCGC
>JBEIMN010000141.1:0-7169 GCA_040378705.1 Acidobacteriota bacterium | reverse complement strand
GCGTCTGTCTTTCCAAAAATGTGCGGTACCCCAAACTTGTCGCGGTAGATGGTCACCTGACCGGCCAGCCCACCATCGTCGCGGCGGACCTTTCGGATCGCAATCGGCGGCGTCAGCGACTGACCAGCAGCCGGCGCCTTCCCGACTGGCGACCCATGAATCTTTCGGACGATATCCATCCCCTGTACGACGCGGCCAAATGCTGCGAATCCCTGCCCGTCAGGATTTCGCTTTCCGCCGAAATCGAGCTCCGGCTGCGCACCGACGCAGATGAAGAAGTCCGAGGTCGCGGTATCCGGCCCCAATCGCGCCATCGAGATCACTCCATCCAAATGGCGCAACCCGGTCACACTCGTCCGCTCGAGCGGAATCGGCGCAAAACCAGACTTCTCGCGTGCCGGCGATACTCCACCCTGAATCACATCGATCTTGACCGGACTGACCGGCTGGTTGTCCGGTCGCGTCGTTACTGTCCGGTGAAATCGTCCGCCATCGTAGTGGGCACCATCGACATAACGCAGAAAATTGGCCGCTGTCGCCGGCGCGCGCTTTGCATCAACCGTAACCACGATCGGCCCCAACTCCGTCTCAATTCGAACCCGGATCTCGTCCTGCCAGAGATTCATCGTGAAGAGAAGAATAAACGTCAATATCTGCATCGTCGCGCACTCCTTCAAGAACAGGAATAATGGAAATAATTGTTCCGGCGGGAAAATACGTGAAAATCTTTGCTGTTGCCAGCCGCAGCAACCCAAGTCAGGTAATTCACAGAACCCCACCAGTGTGCTAGAGTGACTTGACCACCCCGCCCGAGCCAATGAAATATATCTTCTTCCAAGCCAACTTCTGCGCTCGCTGCGGAAACGATCTGACCGTCAAAACTGGCCAGACCAAATCGGTCTGGACTAAATCAGCCTGGCGATTCCTGCGCCCTTCGCGGCTGTTCTGCCCCGAATGCGAACGCGCACTGCGCCGTCATCGAATCCTGCGAATGATCATCCTTGCCGCGAGCCTGCTGACAATCTCTTTTCTGGCGCGCCGTGTCAGGCCACCACGCCTCCGTCTCGCGCCACCGACACCGGTCTCGGCGCTCGACGCCACTCCGCTAAAGAACCCCGTCTACCAGTTCGAGGAGGAAGAGAAATCTTTCTGCGGGGCACTAACCAGAAAAGGGACACCCTGTCGGCGTCTCGTCAGACGGGGTGAACGCTGCAGCCTTCACCGTCGATCCGGATCCGGACCAGGTCCAGGCCAACCTGAGAGTGGCGAGAGTGGCGCCAAAAGATCGCCCCCTTCATCTTGACGGCTGGTTATCCAAACATCTACTATGTCCCGAACGTGGACCGTCCGGCCCCTTAGCTCAACGGTTAGAGCAGCGGACTCATAATCCGTTGGTTGTAGGTTCGAATCCTACAGGGGCCATTCACTAAATACCTGGTATGGGCCTGCTGCCAGAAGCCGGCCCCCCGAGCGGTGCCGGTCAAGTCTGGCGGCGTCAGTGCCCCGCACCTCAAGCTTACCGAACAGGTGGCCAATCCAACATTGCCCGGCACAAAGGCTCACATTTTCAGCCGATTATGACCGATTATGACCGATTATGACCGATTATGAAAAGACTACCAGTAATCTTCTTCGGTCACGGCAACCCGCTGAATGCGATCCTCGATAATGGCTATGCCCGGCGATGGGCGGCGATTGGCCGGGAGATTCCACGGCCACGGGCGGTGCTTGCCATCTCCGCACACTGGTACATCGAGGGAACTGCGGTGACGGAAATGGAGTCACCACGCACGATCCACGATTTTGGCGGCTTTCCGAAGGAGCTCTACACCGTTGAGTACCCGGCGCCGGGAAGCCCCTCGCTCGCGGAACGGGTTCGGGAGCTGCTCTCACCGCTTCCGGTCGCACCGGATCGTCACTGGGGGCTCGACCACGGGACGTGGTCGGTGCTTTGCCGCGTCTTTCAGGCGGCGGACATTCCCGTCGTCCAGCTCAGTATCGACCGCCGGCAGACGGCCGAAGTCCACTACCAGATCGGACAACGGCTCGCGCCACTGCGCGACGAGGGGATACTGATCATCGGGAGTGGGAACGTCGTTCACAACCTTGCCGCATACGCGTGGGGAGATCCACACATTGAAGCGTTCGACTGGACACGACGCTTCGAAGCGAATGTTCGCGCGGCGATCACTGCTCGTCAGCACCAGCCACTGATCGATTGGGAGCAGTTCGGTCAGGACGCGCGGTTGTCGATTCCAACGCCGGAACACTATCTGCCACTGCTCTACGTTCTCGGCGCCAGCAGCGCTGCGAGCGAAAATGACCGGATCGAGTTTCCGGCAGAAGGGATCGAGGGCGGATCGATCTCAATGCTGACTGTAATGTTTACGACAAGTTGACTGTTCCGCCGGGGGCGATTAAATTTATGAGCATGACTTCAAAACGAGACTTCAAACAACTTTTGCGAGAGATTGCGGTACTTGGTGAAGAGTCTTTGGCGATGCAGCGGCCGGGCCCGGCCGGGATCCCGCTCCGTCAGCTTGGAAAGACGGGCGAGTGGGTCAGCCTGATTGGGCTTGGCGGATACGACTGCGTTGTCGAGAAGACTGACGAAGAGGCGATCGCGTTCATGCGCGAGGCTTTCGACCTTGGAATCACCTTCTGGGACAACTGCTGGGAGTACCACGATGGCCGGGCGGAAGATCTGATGGGCCGGGCGATCGCCGATGGCTCGATCAGGGATGAGATATTCCTGATGACCAAGATCTGCGCACGCGAATACGCCGGCTTCCATCGCCAACTTGACGACTCTCTGCGAAGGTTGAAGACCGACTGCATCGACCTCGTCCAGCTCCACTCGATCCAGTATCCGGGTGATCGCGAACGCCATTACGATCCCGATAACGGGGCGATGAAGGCGGCGCTCGAGGCGCTCGCCGCTGGCAAATTCCGATATCTCGGGTTTACCGGCCACATGGATCCGCTGGATCATATGGGGATGCTCGGAACTCCGTATGACTGGGCGGCGGTGCAGTTTCCGCTCAATGTGGTCGATGCCCTCCTCGAGACCGGGTTTCAGAGCCTGGTTCTGCCGGAATGCCGGCAGCGGAATATCGGAACTATCGCCATGAAATCACTGGCGGCCAATAATGACCGGATCCCCAACGAGCTGAAGCTGAATGGGGAGCTCTGCCGCCAGTATGTGATGTCCCTGCCGATCAGCACTCTCGTCTGCGGAATACAGACCCAGGAGCAGCTTTACCGGATGGTCGATGCGGCACGCGGTTTCAAACCGCTCGACATCGGACAGATCGAATCACTCCTGATGCCGGGCAGCGTTGCCGAGAATGTTCTCTTCCTCGAGGAGTACAAGGATCGCCGCGGGCCATTCGGCTGTACATACCACGCCGGGGTCTGGAATGCGGAACAGTCCGCCGGCTGATCTCCCGGACGCAAATCGGCTCCAGAAAAGACCAGACCCGCCAGCAAACATTAAGTTTACCGGCGGGTCTGGTCACGCAACAGGCAGCCCAGGTCAGCGGATGGCAACCCCTTATTTTGGTCCCTTTTGTCCCATCGGCGTTCTCCACCTGAAACTTGACACGGCACGCAGCTCGCGAATGAAGAGCTCATCCCCGGCGACGGCCAGATGAGCCCAGGTCTCATCATCGCTCACCTGACGCTGATCGATCAGCCGAAACTCCTTCGGATCGGCCTGAATCAGCAGTAAAATTCCACGCTCATCAAGACCAAGTATCCGATCACCCTGCGCGACGAGGCTCACATACTTGCCAAATGGGGTCGAGGTCCAGGTTCGCTCACCGGTCTTCAGGTCGATGCAGGTGAAGCGCTGATTGCCGAGATGAAGGTAGGCATGCCCACCGATGATGACCGGAGTTGACATATAGCCTGCCGCGTTGGTGCTCCACGCTTCGGTGACACCATAAGTTGCTGATGAACTGGCAACCGATCGGGCGACATTATAGCTCCAGCTCTTGTTCTGATAGCTGCTGGCGAAGATCGAGTCACCAAAAACAGTCGGTGTAAGAATGTTCATCCCCCGGAAAGAGGGAACAGGCTGCTTCCAGAGGATATTTCCACTGGTCAGATCGATGCCGGCCAGATAATCCCGCGACTGGACGACGATCTGCCTCTGTCCACCAATCGTCGCGACGACCGGCGAAGAGAAAGACCCCTCCGACTCAATGCCGGGTCGACCCTCGAATGTCCGCCAGACGATCTCCCCCGTCGACCTCTTCAGCTTGATCAGCGAGTTGGCGGCCTGGATGAAGACAAACTCACCATCGACCAGCGGCGAGCAGATGAGGCCGAAATCCGGGACTGAAAGCTGATACTTACTCACGAAATCGACGCGCCATCGTTCCCGACCGGTTCGCGCATCGAGGGCAACCAGCATATCGCGCATTCCGGCAACATAGAGTGTCTTTCCATCATAAGCCGGGGTCGACCTGATCCAGTCCCCACGCGACTTGGCGTAAAAAGGGACGGAGATCGCGCCGGCCCACGAAACATTCCAGATCTCTTTCCCGGTTCGACGGTCGAGCGCACGAACAATCTCGGTCGACTTATCCTTCGTTTCGGTCACAAAAACGGCATCCGCGGAGACGATCGGCCCCGAATATCCCGGCGAGAGCGGGGTTCGCCACCCGGCGGCGAGGTACTCCCCACTGAGCCGCTCCGGCCAGCCCGTCCCGGCAACTTTGCCATCCCGCGAAGGTCCGCGCCACTGCCCCCAGACTCCGGACTCGCCACTCTTCGCCTCGTTTGGCGCCGTCGCCATAAAGACTGTCAATATCAGACCCGCCAGCGTAATCGCTACCGAAAACCCTCGTCTCATCTTTCCTGCCCTCCAAATGTTGCACGTTTTGACCGGCTGCCAGCCAGTGTCCTGAAGACATCGACCGTTTTGTCTTTGAGATCAAACCATTCGCACCGTCACGGAATCTTCACGCGCCACAAACATATTCTTGTTCGCGGCGGTAACATCGGAGAATTTTTCAGTAAGAGCGATCCGGCTCCACCCCACTCGCCGTCTCCGCGCGGTGGAGTGGCTATTTTTTCAGGGTAACTGGCATGTAATTGATTAACTGTGTAGAATGAAAAATCCCAGTTTGTGGGGTTAACCCGTTTAATCTGCGGGGAATTGTGAACCTATGACCGGGAATCGTGAAACTATGATTCGATGTCATCATTGCGGTACAGACAATCTGGATGGGTCAGAATATTGCGATGAGTGCGGTAAGAGGCTTGCGGTAACCACTCCCCCACATCGATCGGGAGGTGTTGCAGTGCCACCATTCCTGCCAGGAAGCGTGCCGCCGCCCCCAACCTTCATTAACGACCCCGTCACTCCAAAGCCGGCAACGCCGTACACTCCACCGGCGGGATATCCCGGCAACCGGTTCGGTCACAATGCGCCTTCTCCCGGCAAGCCGATGAATGGCCAGGGCATTGAACCGGGACCAATTGAAAACAGGCGGGTTCGGGTCATCATTCCGGAGCATCCCCCGGCGGGAATGCCGGAGGTCAGGGCACGACTGATAATACTGCGTGGCGGTAAGGTCGGGAAGGAGTTCCTGCTCTACGAAAGCGAAGCACTGATCGGGCGCTGGGATGCCGACGGGGGCATCTTTCCGGACATCGACCTCGACCAGGACGATCCGGAAGCAAAGATCTCGCGCCGTCACGCCCGTCTCACCCAGATCAGTGGTCAGTTTCTGATCGAGGACCTCGGAAGTACCAATGGCACCTATATCAACCGCGGGCCACGGTTACTACCCGGGATCAAGCAACCTTTGAATCCCGGCGATGAGATCATCGTCGGGAAGACTTTCTTGAAATTTTTCGTGAGTTGAATTTAGAGATTATGCCATTTTGTGCCGAATGTGGATCATCGACCACAACCGGTGACCCGTACTGTGGCGAATGTGGTGCGTTGCAGGACAGCGCACCGAGCGGTGGACCAATCACTGGAACCGGGAAGATCAGTAGTATGAGCGGATCCGGCAATACACCAACTGGAATCCAACTGGCGGCGGGAACAGTTCTCGTCGACCGCTACAAGATCGTGCGGCGGATCGGGGGCGGAGGCATGGGGTCGGTCTACATGGCCGAAGACCTCAATCTGGCCAATCGTCCGGTCGCGGTCAAAGAGATGATCGAGATGTTCGCGGATGAATCGACCCGGCAGAAGGCGATCGAGGACTTCAAACGTGAAGCCGAGATGCTCGCCCGGCTTGACCACCCGTCGATCCCGACCATCTATCAGTACTTCTTCGACCAGGCACGTGGCCGTTACTATCTGGTGATGAAGTATATCGATGGTGGCGACCTCGCACGTCGACAGCGCGAGTCGGGTGGCAGGGTCTTTGAACTGACCGTCACGCGATGGGCGATCGACACATGCGAAGTTCTTGATTACATTCATAGCCAGCGGCCGCCAATCATCTACCGTGATCTCAAGCCGGCGAACCTCATGCTGGATGGCCGAACCAACCGGATCATGCTTGTCGATTTTGGGATCGCGCGTTTTGTCGCCCCAATGCAGAAGGGTGTGACAGCAGTTGGGACGATGGGTTATGCCCCACCGGAACTCTTCTCTGGAAATGTCGAGGTCCGCTCGGACATCTACAGCCTTGGGGCAACGATTTTCCATCTCCTGACGGGTGTGGATCCACAGGACAATCCCCTCCTGATCTTCGATTTCTCAAAAAACCCGCGCCCACGTCATATAAATCCGACGATCTCGTCGCAGATGGAAGAGCTGATCTGCCGCGCGGTTGAGCACAAGCCCGAGAAGCGCTTCACGACGGCAAAATCGTTCAGTAAGGAACTTCAGGCGCACCTTAAGTTCCTCACCGAGAGCCTGCCGGCCGATACGCCCGCGGACCCGGATCCATTACCGATCGAGGTGGCCGGTACGGTGGCCAATTCTGCTGCCAATTCGACCGGAGGCCCAACCAATCCTGGTAATCCAGAGGCAGCTTCCGCAGCCGAGGCCGTTTGTGGAAGCTGTGGACAGGAGCTGACGCCGGACGATCTCTTCTGCGCATTCTGCGGAGTCCGCGTCAGGGGCAGCAAGCGCACTTCGCCACGGCTGGTGGTGCTGGGAACGAGCGAGATGAGCGCTCAGTTTGTTGTGACGACCT
>JBEIMN010000140.1:0-7192 GCA_040378705.1 Acidobacteriota bacterium | reverse complement strand
ATAAGACCAGGACTCTTATGGTGAACCATGCGGGTCTGAAGACCCGCGCCCCCAGTAGAGGCGCCCCTTCATCTCCAGTGACACTTCACCTCCCCCACACAAAAGCCTGAAGTCCCCAAATTTTGTAACTTTACACTGCACCGGGACTTTGCCAGACTTTGATTACCCCATAGTCTCCGTGCTTTTGGGAGTGGGGCGGCAACGAGGTTGGATGAAACAAAACCTTGCGGTGTCGTGGGGGCATAAAGTATCTTGATACTGTCTTTTTGCAGGGTGAGACTGGCTTAAACTTGTTCGACACGAAGCGGGGATGATCGAAAATCTCATCAGGGAATATGGGTTATGGGCAGTCTTCTTCGGAGTCATGATCGAGGGCGACCTGACGCTGCTTTTTGCCGGAGCGCTGGCCCACTACGGCCTCTTCAGCTTCAGTGAAGCACTGATGGTCGGAACGGCGGGTGGTTTTGTTGGTGATTCGATCAGCTATTTCGCCGGATATTGGGGCAAGGAGCGGGTCAAGCACAGCCATTTCTACTGCCATACGAGGCCGAGACTGGAGCGGCTGACGGCAAGATTTGGCCTCTATTCAATCTTCCTCGTGAAATATGTATATGGTCTCCGTACGGCGAGCGCGATATTCTGGGGGTTTGCCCAGATGCGTTTCAGGCGATTCGGACCGCTGACGCTGATCAGCTGTTTTGCCTGGGTTCTGATGCTGATTAGTGGTGGGTTCTTTTTCAGTGGCGCGATCGAGGCGCTGATTGGCGAGGTCGAGCGGATCGGGATTCTGCTGCTGATCGCGTTTGCGATCGCCTGCGCCGTCGCGCTGGTCCTCTACTTTACCGAGCGATACATCATCGCCCGCCAGGTTCCGGAGATGGAGCCACTCTCGATTCAGGAGACCATTCAGGACACTCTTTACGACACACTGCTCGACGCTGAGCCGAAATCAGGGTCAGCGTCAGTCCCGTCGACCCATCCGAAATGCGGATCAGGCAATGGCGGCAATGGCAGTGTGTGACCCGATTGTCGTGTAATTTTGAGTAGTGGGAATGTGAAGTGGCGGAGGCGTGTGGGAATCGAACCCGACCAACCGACGCTCTCGCTCCGGCCCAGCGGATTTGAAGTCCGTGCCGATCACCAGATCAGATGCGCCTCCGAATGGTAGTTACGTACCAGAGAAATATACCAGATTGAAGGTCGGGTTGTCAGGCCGGTCGGGAGTTATGGACCGCGAAAGACGACATAAACTTTTAGCCGTGACAGGAATGGCGGGAATATCGAAAGGGCGCATGAATTCAAAGGGTAATCTTGAAGATTTAATCAGGCTGATGGAAAAATTGCGATCGCCGGAGGGATGTCCGTGGGATCGCGAGCAGACCTTTCGCACGCTGGGACCGATGTTGATCGAGGAGTCCTATGAGGTACTCGACGCCGTCGAGGCCGAGGACTGGTCCGAGTTGCGGGATGAGTTGGGAGACCTGCTCTTTCAGATCGTCTTTTACGGGCAACTGGCGGCGGAGGCGGGCCATTTCTCGATTCGGGAGTCGATCACGTGTGTGCACGAGAAGATGGTGCGCCGTCATCCGCACGTCTTTGGCGAGGAAGAGGTCTCGTCGACGGCGGAGGTCCTGACAAACTGGGAGATGATCAAGGCGGCGGAGCGCGAAGCGGCGGGCAGGCAGACCGAGGAGGCGCCGGCCTCCCTGCTCGACGGGGTGTCGAAACGGCTGCCGGGGTTGCTTGAAGCTTATCAGTTGCAGACGAAGGCGGCGCGGGTCGGGTTCGACTGGCCGGTGATCGATGACGTCTTTGCCAAGCTGGAGGAGGAGATCGGCGAGCTGCGGCGGGAGTTGCAGCGTCCGGAAAGGGATCAGCGGGCGATCGACGAGGAGATTGGCGACGTTCTCTTTGTGCTTGCCAACCTGGCACGCTGGATCGGCACGGAGCCGGAGACGGGGTTGAAGGGGGCGAACCGTAAATTCAGGCGACGTTTTGCCCATATCGAGCGGCGGATGGTCGAAACGGGGCGCGTCTGGAAAGAGACCTCACTTGCCGAGATGGATCAGTTCTGGGACGAGGCGAAGATGATCGAGAAGGGAGGTTCCGGTGAATGACGAAGTGCCAAATGTTCGTGAAGATGTTAGTGAAGATGTTCGTGAAGCGCTGGTGCTGATGGCGCGAGCGCCGGTCGAGGGGAAGGTCAAGACGCGACTGGTCGGCCCGTTTACGCCGCCGGAAGTGCTCGAATTGTACCTCAATTTTCTGCGTGACACCTTCGCGATGATGGAGGAGGTTCAGTCGGAGCGTGACGATCTGGCGCTGGTACTTTGCTACACCCCGGAGGAGGCCGTCGAGGCCTTCGAGGAGGTCGAGCGTGAAGGTTGCCTGATGATGGCGCAGCGCGGGGCAGATCTTGGCGAGAGGATCAGCAATTGTCTCAAAGACCTCTTCGATAACGGCTATGATCGAGTCGTCGTCATCGGCGCCGACACGCCGGCGCTGCCGTCTGAGTATATCGTCGACGCCTTCGATGATCTGGGAGGTCGGGACTCGATCGTCATCGGGCCGGCGCTCGATCAGGGATACTATCTGATTGGAATGTGCCAATACCTGCCGATCCTCTTCCGCGACATTCCCTGGGGGACGGCGAGTGTTCTGCCGCTGACGCGCGAGCGGATCGCTGCCGCCGGGCTCGAACTGACAGAGCTGCCCGAATTTGTCGACGTCGATACGTTTGACGATCTCGACCTTCTCGAGCAGGTCTTTGCAGAGGATCGGAGCCTTGCTCCAAAGACTCGCCGCTATCTGAAGTCACTTCGCAAATCGAGGGTTTGATCAGTTTTCAGACCACTTGTCCACTTGAAAGGAGAGTCCGGATGAATAAGCTCAAAGCGATCATCAAACGTGAATACCTGACGCGTGTCCGTTCGAAGGGATTCATCATCGGGACTGCGCTCAGTCCGATTCTGATGCTCTCTTTCGTCCTCGTTCCGTTTTTTGTCGCCCGGCTTGGCAGCTCTGCCGCCTACCACGTCGTTCTCCTCGATCAGAGTGGTGACACTATTCTCTACAACCGTTTGAGCGAGCTGATCAATGGCGAGGCGTCTCTGAATAGCGCCACTTCCGAGCGGGAGCGCGCGCCGTCGCAGATGCGTCAGAAACGTCGCCAGTTTCACCTCGAGCATCAGCCGGTCAGCAGTGACGCCGAATCGAGTGAGGCGCGCGCCTGGCTCGGGCAGCAGATCGCCGCCGGAAAGATCGATGCCTACGTCTACCTGCCACCAACGGCACTGCGCGAAGAGCGGCTCAACTACTACGCGCGAAATGTTGGTGACCTCGAGGGAAGGGAACAGTTCCGCGTCGCGCTCAATCGGGCAGTCATCGATCGGCGGGTCAGCCTTGCCGGACTGCCGCAGACGACCCTTGAAAACCTGACCCGCGAGGTCCGTTTCGACATCCGCAACGAACGTGGCGAAGTGGATCGGGGCCAGACGATGATTCTTGCCTTCGGTCTGCTGATGATCATCTACATCACAATTCTCGTTTATGGTGTGACCGTTATGCGCGGAGTGATCGAGGAGAAGCAGTCACGGATCATCGAGGTGCTGCTCTCCTCAGTCCGGCCATTCGATCTGATGCTGGGAAAACTGATCGGAATCGGGCTGGTCGGACTGACGCAATATTTTGTCTGGACGGTCTTTGGTCTGCTGCTCGGCCTCCTGACCTCGTTTCCGATCCTGGTCTCGAATTGGCAGAGTCTGCCGCGGATCGAGCCGATACTGCTCGTCTTCTTCCTCGTCTACTTCGTACTTGGCTATTTTCTCTATGCGACCCTCTACGCCATGGTCGGAGCAATGGTTACGAGCGAGGAGGATGGCCAGCAGATGCAGTTGCCGGTGACGATGACGATTGTCGTCCCCATGCTGGTTTCAACCCTCGTCATGCGCGATCCCGGCGGGACGGCAGCGACCATTCTCTCGCTCATTCCATTCTTCTCACCGATGCTGATGTTTCTCAGAATCGGGCTTCAGACGCCACCCTGGTGGCAGATCGCGCTCTCGATCGTCCTGCTCATCGGAACCATCCTTGGCGCTGTCTGGGTTGCGGCGAAGATCTATCGCGTTGGCGTTCTGATGTATGGCAAGCGTCCGACGATCCCGGAAATATGGCGCTGGCTCCGCTACAGTTGATGAGTCTGTCGTCTGACGTGGCCGCTAAATCAGCCGGTTTCTGATTGCGTAGCTGACCAGTTCAGCCGTCGAGGTGATCTCAAGCTCCTGCATCATCGAGTATTTGTGGAACTGGACCGTGCGGGGTGTAATGTTCAGTTGAGTAGCTATCTCGTTCATCGAGTAGCCTTCCGCGACAAGTTTTAACACCTCACGCTGGCGTGGTGTCGGTTTGTAGGGCTTCCTTAGATTGTCAGGGCTAATTAGTGAGCCGTCCGCTTTATGGTTGAGCGAGGGAGAGGTGTAAAAGCCGCCCCAACTGGCCGTCCGCAGCGCAGTTACGAGTTCGGAGACGGCGGATGTCTTTATGACGTAGGCAGAGGCTCCGATTCGGAAGGCCTCCGTGGCAGTGTCGACGTCCTGATCCATTGTCAGGTATACCAGGCGGACACGCGGCATCAACTTTTTCAATCGGAGACCGGTAGTCAGGCCGTCCATACCGGGCATGCCGATGTCAATTATTGCGGCATCGGGTTTGATCTCCATTACGGAGTCGAGCAGCGACTGCCCGTCGCTGAATGTCCCGACCACGGTAAACTCGGGTTCCAGAACCCGCTTGATTGCATCGATGAGTATTGTGTGATCGTCTGCAAGGACTACGCGCATTACTGAACTCTTCCTCGAATCCGGCAAGTCAGGCGATTCAGTTACGAATGACAGCTCACCATATTTACGATGCCGGAAGCAGATACCGCTGGTTCTTGTCTTAATCGCTTTTCTGCCATTAAAGTGGATGACAGCCGGTGACTTCGTTACATATTATCCGGGGAGCGTACTTGAGCTGCATGGCAGATGTCAAACAGGCCGGACTGGAATCGGCCAGCGGGGCCTCCGGTGCTTCAAATGTCACGTTTAATTCGATCCCTGCCTGATCGGAGAATGAGGGCCGGGTAATTTGTAATCGCAGATACTGGATAATTGATAATCGGTTGGTAACCAGACGAACATGGACCTGATATCTTTTCTGTGGGGCGGAATCGCTGCAATCTATATCCTGCTGGCCTGGATTCACCTCCTCATCTACGGTCTTTACAGAGGGGAACGATCACAGCTCTTCTTTGTCATGGGCGCTGCTTTTGCTGTTCTGATGGCATGGGTTGAGCTCAGGGCAATGAAGACCTCTCTCTCGATTAGTCAGATTAAGACATTATTATTGATTGGTCACTTTGCACTCAGTGGCATTATTGTTTCGATAATCCTCTTCCTTCATTACTATCTTAAATCCGGGCGCAGATGGCTGGTATTGCTGGCAGTTTTAGCGCGATTGTTGACTTACGTAATCGCATTGATCGTACCAGAACCCTACAATTATCAGAATATTGAATTGATTGTCCCGGCTCCATTTCTCGATGGACAGTTTTCAGTTCCGATCGGAGGCAAGAGCTGGAGAACGCTGGTTGGAACTTTCTCTTGTCTGATGTTTTTATGGGCTTCTCTTGATGTAACCTATGAAATCTGGCGGCGACGTGGATTTCAAAAGGGAATGATCGTCAGTTTCAGTAACTGTATTTTTTCCATTTTAATCCTGAACAGTAATCTTTTCGGGGTCGTCGGGTACTTTGGAACCTCTCCACCCAATTTCTTTACGCTGCCACTCTACAGTGTATATTTTCTCGGCGTCGCGCTGGCGATGAGCTTTGAAATCAGTCGTGAGATGATACAGGCGAGCAGACTTACGAGAAAGCTGGAGGAGAAGGAGCGCAGCTTCAGCCTGGCGGTGAAGGCTGCCGGACTGGAGGTCTGGTCCTATAATTATTTGAATGGACAGTTTTGGTTATCGCCATTAGTACGGCAACTCCTCAGGTTTCCCCCGGATTCCACCATTACCCTGGGGATGCTTCTTGAACGGGTTGAAGAGTCGGATCGAAATATGCTGAGAGAAGCGATTGCGCGTGTGACAGATACTTCGGACAGCCTGAGTGTCGAGTATCGTGTCAGGTACGAGGATGACACTCTCCACTGGATTAATTCGATTGGAGAGGTCGATTTTGGCAAGGATGGTCGTCCGCTGGTTTTACGTGGGGTCTCACTCAATATTACGCAGCGGAAGCTGGCTGAGGATGCAGCGCGCAACCTTAGTGGAATGCTTATAAATGCCCAGGAGGAGGAGCGAACCCGCCTTGCGAGGGAACTGCATGATGATCTTGGGCAGAGAATTGCACACCATGCAATTGAACTTGGCTTGATTGGTGATAAGCCCCCCTCGGATCCGGAACAGTTCCGGTCGCGGATCGATGCCATCAGCGAGCAGGTGGCGATCATCTCCAGCAACCTCAGCACACTTTCACACACACTTCATCCAGCCAATTTGAAGCGGCTCGGTCTCGTCCCGGCCATGCGTGGATTATGTCGTGACATTTCATCTGCGCATGAGATTGCAATCGACTTCAGGACATTGGATTCCAGACTCTTTGGTTTGACGATTCCAGATGATACCGCACTCTGTCTCTACAGAATTACACAGGAAGCGCTGCGTAACGTTATTCGTCATAGCCAGGCAACGCAGGTGACGGTAGATATGAGCATAGTCGATAACCGGATAGATCTGCACATCATCGATGACGGTGTTGGTTTCAATCGGGTGGAGGTGGCCTGGAAGAGATCTCTTGGTCTGACGAGCATGCAGGAGCGGACACGACTCGTTGGCGGTGCCTTCTCAATTCAAACCGGGAACGGAGAGGGGACTACGATCCACGTTTCAGTTCCGGTTTCAGGTTCCCGATCGATTTCCGAACGTGATTGAATTCCGGGAATGAAAGTTGCGGATAACTGTGCTTTCGCCGAACTGACAAGGCGCGGAACCGGATTGCATCAGAAATGAATTCTGTAGCAGATTAAAAAATGGCGGAATTTCTGGAAGTATTAGTAATTTTATCGACTCGCGCGGTGAAATGATCGCCCGATTGGCTGCGCCCAGGCTAAATATCGCGATACCCTGTTATTTTTTACAGGTATTATTT